>CADBUH010000235.1 GCA_902797775.1 uncultured Erysipelotrichaceae bacterium
AATGGACAAGTAGGGTATGACGCAAACCATAAAAACTATCTAAAAGAAGAACGTCCAAGTGCGAATGTATTTGGTACCGTACTGCATAGATGTTTTGAACTATTATTTATTAGATATAAGACAATTGATAATCAAAATCTAGAAGCAAGCATCCTAGAAATTATTAACCAAGCAATATTAGAGAATAAAGAAAACTTCTATTCCTCAGATAATCCTAAGGAATATCTTGATTACTTAAAACCAATTCTTCTACAGAATTATGAAACCTTTATAAAAGAAATCATGGAGAAAGCAGAAGAAGTCTATCCAGAATATGCATTTTCCTTCTATGTAAAAGAAGATGAAGTATATGAATTCCTTCAAGAAGTAGAACCATATTTTAATGACTTACCGCATCCTATTCCTACAAACGCAAAAATGTATTGGGTTAATGGTACATCGGATTTGGTTGTTAAAGAGAAGGATGGAACCATTAAAATATATGATTTTAAATCAGATATGCGAAATGGAATGGGAGTAGAAGAGTTTAGAGAACGCTTAAAAGAAAAATATAAAGGGCAATTAGCTTTATATCGTTATGCGATTCGTAAGACTTTTGGAGTAAAGGATAACCAAATTGAGACAGAACTTAAAGATTTATATGAATAGAAATCACCGAATAATAGGTGGTTTTTATTATGCAAATATGATATTATAAAGTTGACTAGACTAACTAGGCCAAGAAAGGAGGGTTTATGACTATTTATAATATGTATGAAGCGAAAACGAATCTATCAAAAATTTCAAAGCTTTTAGAAGAAAAAAAAGAAGAGATGGTAATTATTAGCAGAAATGGGAAACCGGTGTTAAAAGTAACTTTATTTGATAATAATGATCGTTCAGGTTTGTTTGGCTGTGCAAAAGGATTATTTACGATACCAGATGATTTTGATGATATAGATGTTTCTAAAGATTTTGAAGGGGAGATTTTTCCTAAATGAAGTATTTGTTAGATACGCACATTATTTTATGGGCTTTAATAGATGACAATAGATTAAATGAACGAGCAAAAAAAATCATTATGGATTCCAATAATACAATTTATTACAGCACGATTTCACCATGGGAAGTAGAAATTAAGCATTTAAAAGATAAAAACTTTAAATTATCTGGAGAACAATTCTGCTTTTTATGTAATCAAAACCATTTATTAAACTTATCAATTCAAAACGAACATATCATTGAATTGAAATCGCTTGAGAGTACTAAAAAAATTAAGCATAATGATCCGTTTGATAAAATGCTATTAGCACAAGCAAAATATGAAAAAATGGTTTTTATAACCCATGATAAAAAATTTGAAATCTATACGGATAAAAATATAATGATTGTTTAATTTGACACATTAATTGATACGTCTTAAAATGTAGCATGCTACATTTTAAAACTATGGAAGAAAAAGAATTAGGGTATTATATTAAACACTTAAATCGAAAAATGAAATGTCGTGGAGATGAGTCGTTAAAGAAATATGATTTAACGATATCTCAACTCCACGTTTTATTTGTGCTATTCACAAATGGTGGAGAACTGAATCAAAAAGACTTAGAACAGATTCTTCAAGTATCACATCCTACAACCGTTGGTTTAGTACAACGATTAGAGAAAAAAGGTTATCTTAAAACAATGCTTAGTTCAAAAGATAAACGTAATAAGATTGTGAAGATCACTGCGAAAGCGAAAACATTAGATAAACAACTTCAAAAAGATCGAAAAGAAAATGAGAAACGATTATTAAAGAATTTAACAGAAAAAGAAATTAAACAATTAAAAGAATTGTTGGGGAAAGTATTAGAAATAGAAGGAGGGACAAGATGAAAACATTATTAAAAAGTGTTCGAGAGTTTAAAACAAAAGCGATTCAAACACCAATCTTTGTTTCTTTAGAAGTAATACTGGAATGTATTATTCCATTTATTATGGCGAAACTTATTGATGAGATGACATTAGGAAGTATGGAACCGGTTATTAGATATGGGTTAATACTTATTGTATTAGGAATCTTCTCCTTGACCTTTGGTGTATTATCTGCACGTTGTAGTGCGACTGCTTCAAGTGGATTTGGGAAGAATTTAAGAGAAGACTTATTCTTTATAGTTCAGGACTTCTCTTTCGCAGATATAGATGCGTTTTCTACTTCTTCTTTAATTACACGTATGACAACCGATGTTCAAAATGTACAAAACGCATTTGGGATGTTTATAAGAATTGCGGTAAGAACTCCATTGATGATGATTTTCTCAATCTTTATGGCAGTTCGTATTAATGGACAAATGGCATTAATCTTCTTAGGAATTCTTCCATTATTAGGGATTGGATTAATTTCGATAGCTCGTCATGTATTCCCAATCTTTCGAAGAATCTTTAAGAAATATGATGCCTTAAATAATTCTGTACAAGAAAATATTGCGGGAATACGTGTCGTAAAATCCTTTGTACGTGAAGATTATGAAATCGAAAAATTTAATAAAGCTTCCGAAGAAGTAAGAAATGATTTTGTGGGAGCAGAAAAGATTTTAGCGTTGAAT
The DNA here is from genome assembly GCA_902797775.1 of uncultured Erysipelotrichaceae bacterium. Taxonomy (GTDB): domain Bacteria; phylum Bacillota_I; class Bacilli_A; order Erysipelotrichales; family Erysipelotrichaceae; genus Bulleidia. Next base: position 2,568 of record CADBUH010000235.1, read on the forward strand.
CAACCAATGATGAGTTTCTTTATGTATACAGCGATGTTATTAGTATCTTATATTGGTGCACGTTTCATTATTACTTCAAAAGGTTCTATCTTAACAACCGGCCAATTATCATCCCTTATTAATTATGGAATACAAATCTTATCTAGCATGATGATGCTATCGATGGTATTTGTAATGTTTACGATGGCCCAAGAATCCATTAATCGTATTGTGGAAGTCTTAACCCATGAAAGTGATTTAAAATCTCCAGAGAATGGAATTAAAGAAGTAAAGGATGGTTCTATTTCCTTTAAAGATGTTTCCTTTAAATATGCGAATACTTCTCATCAATATGCATTATTTGATGTTGATTTAGATATTCCAAGTGGTTCTACGGTTGGAATATTAGGAAGTACTGGCGCAAGTAAGACAACCTTAATACAATTAATCTCTCGTCTATATGATGTTACAGCTGGAAGTGTTAAGGTTGGTGGCGTTGATGTAAGAGAATATGACTTAGAGACACTTAGAGATGCGGTTGGAGTAGTTCTTCAAAAGAATGTCTTATTCTCTGGAACGATTAAAGAGAACTTACGTTGGGGTAAGCCAGATGCAACCGATGAAGAAATGCTACATGCTTGTCAATTAGCACATGCAGATGAATTCATCCAACAATTCCCAGATAAATATGACACCTATATTGAACAAGGTGGTACGAACGTTTCAGGTGGACAAAAGCAAAGGCTTTGTATCGCCCGTGCACTTCTTAAGAATCCAAAGATTATCATCTTTGATGATTCTACCAGTGCAGTCGATACAAAGACGGATGCGTTAATCCAAAAAGCCCTTCGTGAAGAGATTCCAAATACGACTAAGATTATCATTGCACAACGTGTATCTTCTGTAGAACATGCGGATAAGATACTTGTGATGGACGGTGGAAAGATTGTCGAACAAGGTAGCCATGAAGAGTTATTAAAACGAAATGGTATTTATAGAGAAGTCTATGATACACAAACAAAAGGAAAGGAGGCTTAAAGATGAGTGAGAAAAGAAAAGTCTTAGGTAGATCAATCAAAAAAGGTGTTATTAAACGTCTACTTAAATATGTAACACAATACTATAAGCTTCCAATTATCATTGTCTTTATTTGTATTATCTTTGCCTCTGTAACGAATATTATTGCGACAAGTAGAATGCAGGTATTAATTGATGAAGTTATTACACCTGGTATTCAAAATGGATTTGAGGCAGTTTATCCTGCACTAGTATCTACGATAAGTCTAATGGCGATTATTTATGGATTAGGTGTTATTGCAGGAACAGCACAAACATTTATTATGGCCCATGTAAGCCAAGGAATATTAAAACATTTAAGAGATGATATGTTTGATCATATGGAAACCTTACCAATCAAATACTTTGATACACATCCACATGGCGATATCATGTCTACTTATACAAATGATGTCGATAATATTCGACAACTTGTATCGCAAAGTATTCCAAATCTATTCCGAGGAATCTTATCGATTGTTACTGTATTCTTCATGATGATTAACTATAGTGTTTGGTTAACCCTTGCGGTATGTTGTGTTATCTTCATCATGTTTAAGATTACAGGAAGATTTGGAGGAGCGAGTGCACGTTTCAGTGCTTCCCAACAAAAATCTCTTGCGAAAGAAGAAGGATTCATTGAAGAAATGATGCAAGGTCAAAAAGTGGTTAAAGTATTTAACCATGAAGAAAAGAATAAAGAAGATTTTGTGAAATTAAATAACCAATTATTTGAAGATAGTGTTAATGCACAAAAAACAGGAAATGTATTAATGCCTATCTTAGGAAATGTAGGAAATATTATGTATGTCCTATTAGCGATTATTGGAGGTTTCTTGGTTGTATTAAAGGTTCCAAACCTATCCCTTAGTGGTATTGGTACAATCACAACCGGTATTATTGTCACCTTCCTAAGTTTATCTAGACAGATATCACAAACCGTAGGACAAATGTCCATGCAGGTAGCGATGATTGCACAAGGTTCTGCAGGTGCAGGAAGAGTATTTGATTTATTAGATGAACCTAGTGAACAAGATGAAGGATATGTCACACTTGTGAATGCGAAAAAGAATGCACAAGGTGAGATCGAAGAAGCAGATCATTTTACTGGAATGTGGGCTTGGAAACACTACCATAAAGATACAGATACAACGACTTATGTTGAATTAAAAGGGGATGTACAGATGGAAAATGTAGATTTTGCGTATGTCCCTGAAAAACAAGTCCTATATGATATTTCTTTATATGCGAAACCTGGTCAAAAGATTGCCTTTGTTGGGGCAACTGGTGCAGGTAAAACAACCATCACAAATCTAATTAATCGTTTCTATGATATTCCAGATGGGAAGATTCGTTATGATGGAATTAATATTAATAAGATTAAAAAACCAGATTTAAGAAGATCACTTGGAATTGTATTACAGGATGTAAATTTATTTACAGGCACAGTTATGGATAATATCCGTTATGGAAATCTTAACGCAACGGATAAAGAATGTATTGAAGCAGCGAAATTAGCGAATGCACATGACTTTATCACGAGATTACCAGATGGATATGATACGATGCTTACGAATAATGGGGCACAATTATCACAAGGACAACGACAACTGATCTCAATTGCTCGAGCAGCTGTAGAAAATCCTCCTGTTATGATACTTGATGAAGCTACTTCATCCATTGATACAAGAACGGAAGCCTTAGTTCAAAAAGGAATGGATAACTTAATGAAAGGTAGAACGGTATTTGTGATTGCACACCGCTTATCTACAGTACGAGATAGTGATGCAATCATGGTATTAGACCATGGTCGAATTATTGAAAGAGGAAGTCATGAAGACTTAATTGCCATGAAAGGAACCTATTATCAACTCTATACAGGTGCCTTTGAATTAGAATAAAAAAACGCTTTACGTTTCGATATTTTGTGTATAATACTTATAGATAGTTTGGGAGGGAAAACAAATGTATTCAAAACAAGTAAAGATTACAAATCCAACAGGATTACATGCTAGACCTGCATCTGAATTCGTTCAAGCAGCAGGAAAGTTCAAATCCGATATTACAATTCAACGTGTAGATGAAGAAGGTGCTGCAAAAGCTAACGCAAAATCTATTCTCATTCTTCTATCACTTGGACTTGTAAGTGGAGCAGAAGTAGAAATCGCTGCTGAAGGTGAAGATGAAAAAGAAGCAGTTGATACTCTCTGTGAATTAATTGAAAATTTAAAAGACTAATTAATGTAAAAACATCCTTACGGAATCATAATTGTAAGGATGTTTTTTTTTATATTTATTAAGGTCTAGCTGGTTTTGCTTTGGTATAACCGAAGGTACCGTTTAAGCGATCTCCGATATCTCCAGCAGCAGTAACGATGAATCCATCTTCATTTAATCCGGTAGGAATATATTTCGCTGCGAAGATTTTTACATCTGGATGGTGTTCATAGAGTAGTTTTACACCAACATTTGATGCGAAGATACACATAACTTTTATGTTTTTAAATCCCATTTCTTTTAAGTAGTTAATCGTTGCGTCAATACTACCTCCTGTAGCGAGTGCAGGGTCCACAATGATTGCAGGATAGTTTTCCGAATTAACTGGCATCTTAAAATAATATTTCACAGGTTGTAAAGTCTTTTGGTCACGATAGAGTCCCACATGTCCAACACGCGCAGTAGGAAGTAGTTGTTTTAAACCATCAACCATTCCTAAGCCAGCTCTAAGAATAGGAACGATTGTGAAACTATCTTCAATGACAGGGGATTTCATCGTAGTAAGTGGAGCTTCAATCTCGATATCCGTAGTAGGGAGATCTTTTAAAGCTTCATATCCCATCATTACAGTTAATTCCGTAATAATTTCTGCGACTCCTTTTGAACCTGTATTAATATCACATAGTTTTGTAATCTTATGTGCTACTAGAGGGTGGTTCTCAAAATGTGTTAAATTCTTTTCAAATTCTTCCATAGGTAGTTCCTCCTTTTTTCATCTTAACATGAATTAATTGACGGTAAATGATAATTTAGTAAAATTTAAATAGAAGTGGAGAATATATGGAAAAGATTATTGTGAGTGGGTGTCTATATGGGTATCACTGTAGATATGATGGAAAAGATTGCTACAGTGAGAAAATAGAACAATTAAAAGAAAAAGCAATTCTAATTCCTTTATGTCCTGAACAAATGGGTGGTTTATCTACGCCAAGATATCCAAGTGAGATTGTAGGGGATAAACTAATTAATCGTAAGGGAATCGATGTTACAGAAGAATATCATAGAGGAGCTAAGGCTACCTTAGGGATTGCCTTAGAAAATGGCGTTAAATATGCCTTATTAAAGCAAAAAAGCCCATCCTGTGGAAAAGATAGAATCTATGATGGAAGCTTCTCAGGAACTGTTATTGAGGGTTCTGGAGTAACTGCGAAATTACTTCAAGAACATCAGATTCAAGTATTTACAGAGGATGAAATTGATCAATTATTCGGATTGTTGAAATAATTGTGAAATTATATTGACACAAACCTATTGTCATACTATATTATTCAAGAAATGCACGGCAATCTTTAAGTCCAATACGGAGATATTGGTAAGATCAATGTGTGGGTAAATCTTTCGAATATCCTTACATGCTTACCTTGTCTTCTGGCAAGGTATTTTGTTTGCTAAGCATTTAGAGGAGGATATTTATGAAATTAACGTACGAAGTCAGCGACCGTCCTAGTTTCTCGCAAAATCTCGTCTTTGCATTCCAACAGATGATTGCGATCATGGCGGCAACATTACTTGTTCCTATCTTAATGTCTAGTTATACATTAAGTGATGGTGTAACAACTTTATCTTTTGATCCAGCGGCAGCTTTATTTGGTGCAGGGATTGGTACAATTGTATATGTTTTATGTTCTCAAAGAAGAAGCCCTGTATTCCTTGGCTCTTCTTTTACTTTCTTAGGTGCATATGCAGCTATTATTGGTATGAACTATGGATACTGGGGGGTAATCATTGGAATATTATTGGCTGGTTTAGTTTATGTTGTAATTGCGTTTATTATTAAAGCAGTTGGAAGTGCATGGGTTAACTATATTATGCCAACGGTTATTATTGGTCCTATCGTAACATTAATCGGTTTATCACTATCTGGAACAGCTACTTCTTGGATGGCAACCAATGGTGGAGCAGATTACAGTTTACTCACAATCTTAATTGGTATGGTCACATTCTTAACGATTGTTTATGTATCTGTAAAAGGTAGTAAAACATTAAAGTTAATTCCATTTATTGTAGGTGTTGGTGCAGGTTATATCATTGCCTTAATTGTGACACTTGTAGGTGGTCCACAAATCATGAGTTTTGATTCCTTTAGAGAAGCATTTGTACCATTTACATTCAATAGTTTATTTGCGGTTCCAAAGTTTACCTTTGTGCAAGCTTTAACCCAACACAATGAATTATTCCTACCAATAGATGGTGCAGCGATTGGTAATATTGCGATGACATTCGTTCCAATTGCGGTTGTAGAATTAGCACAACATATCGCAGACCATAAGAACTTAGGTGCGATTGTAAATAGAGACTTAATTACAGATCCAGGTTTAGATAAAACATTA
>CADBUH010000236.1 GCA_902797775.1 uncultured Erysipelotrichaceae bacterium
GTCTTCTCTTTTCGAAATGAATATCATACATGGGAACCAAGGGCACAACGACCAGAACTATGGGATTTATATAATACAAAATTAGGACCAGGGGAAAGTATACGTGTATTCCCTTTATCCAATTGGACAGAACGAGATATATGGGCTTATATCGTGCGCGAAAAGATAGAAGTGGTACCACTTTATTTTGCGAAGGAAAGACCTGTCGTTATAAGAAATGGGAATATCATCATGGTGGATGATGAACGTATGGAAATAAAACCGAATGAACATATTGAAATGAAAAAAGTAAGGTTTCGAACACTTGGATGTTATCCATTAACAGGTGGTATTGAATCAGATGCGGATAGTGCAGAAGCTGTGTTAAAAGAAACCTGTGCTGCAATTCAGTCAGAACGTACAAGTCGTATTATTGATGGAGATGCAGGAATCTATAGTATGGAGAAACGTAAAAGAGAGGGATATTTCTAATGGAGTCAATTCTTAAGATAATGACATGTGGCTCTGTAGATGATGGGAAATCCACATTGATAGGACACCTTCTATATGACGCAAAGATGTTGTTTACGGATCAAGAAAAATCCCTAGCATTAGAAAGTAGTGCCTTAAGGGAAGATGGCGTACTTGATTATTCTTTATTATTAGATGGATTAAGTATTGAACGTGAACAAGGAATCACGATAGATGTTGCGTATCGGTATTTTGCGACGGACAAAAGGTCTTTTATTGTGGCGGATACACCAGGTCATGAAGAATATACGAGGAATATGGCAGTTGCGGCATCACAAAGTGATTTAGCTGTATTATTGATTGACGCAAGTAAAGGCGTATTAACACAAACGCGAAGACATCTACGAATTTGTTCGATGATGGGAATTAAAGAGTATGTATTTGCGGTTAATAAAATGGATGTCGTTAACTATAAGAAAGATACCTTCCAAACCATCTATGAAGATATCATGAAATTAATGGAAGAAATACCACATAGTCATATACAAGTAATTCCTTTATCTGCACTTATTGGAGATAATGTAACGAAGAAATCAAATAGGATGGATTGGTATGAAGGTCCTTCTCTTTTAGAATATCTTGAAGTAGTCGATATTGAAACAAAGATCGAAGAAGGCTTTGTGATGCCGATACAAAGAGTTGCACGAAAAGATGGAATACGATATCTACAAGGAAATATCACTTCTGGAAATATTCATACAGAAGATGAAGTGACGATTTATCCAGGTGGAGCAACCACAAAAATAAAAGAGATTATTACATCCCAAAAGAATGTGGACAGTGCGAAAAAAGGAATGGCTATTTCGGTTACTCTTTCAAGTGATATAGATATCTCAAGAGGATATGTATTGGTGGCAGGTACATCCTTAAAACAAACACGGATGCTTGAAGCAGATATCCTTTGGATGGATGAAAACCCAATGATAGAAGGAAAGAGTTATTTATTAAAACTAGCGACACAAACAATCAATGCAAGCATGATGAAAATTAAGTATGGTGTCGATGCGGATACTGGAAAACAAATCGCATGTAGGAAGATTGAAAAGAATGGAATTGCGTGTGTAGATATAGCGTGTCATGAAGATCTTGTTTTTGATGGTTTTGAAAAACACCAAGCTTTGGGAAGATTTATTCTTATTGATAAAGTTTCAAATGCAACAGCAGGATGTGGAACAATTAAATATGCATTAAGAAGATCGGAAAATATCACAAGACAAATACATGATATCACTCCAGACCTAAGAGCGAAGGCATTAGGACAAGTGCCAAAAACCATTTGGTTTACCGGTTTATCTGGTTCTGGAAAATCTTCTCTCGCAAATGAAATTGAAAAGTTACTTGTTCAAGAAGGAAAACATACGATGCTTCTTGATGGAGATAATGTAAGACTAGGGATTAATAAAGATCTTGTGTTTAATGAATATGATCGAAGTGAAAATATAAGAAGAGTTGCGGAAATTTGTAAGCTTATGAATGATGCAGGGATTATTGTTATTACGGCATTCATTTCTCCATTTGAAAGAGATCGTAAAATGGCGAAAGATATAATCGGTGAAGATAAATATGTAGAAGTTTATGTTAGTACACCTCTAGAAGAATGTGAGAGAAGAGATGTGAAAGGATTATATCGAAAAGCACGTAATGGAGAGATTCCGAACTTTACAGGTATCAATAGTCCTTATGAAGTTCCTCAAAACCCTAATGTAGAAATAGATACGAGTGATAGTGATATCGTGGATAAGACAAAAGAATTATTCGAAAGATTAAAGAATCATTTTAAGTAACTCTTTTTATAACTTGTAGGAAATGATGTATAATTTCTTTTATTGTAAAAGGGGTTATGCAGAAACAAAGTCAAAAAATAGACATGATTAATGGACCACTATTGAAGAACATCATTCGTTTTTCAATTCCTTTAATGGTCTCTTCTTGTCTACAAATGTTATTTAATTCTGCAGATACAATCATTGTAGGTAAGTTTTCTGGACAGGAAGCTTTAGCGGCAGTAGGTGCTACAGGTTCCTTAATCTTTTTTATGATTGCGATATTTAATGGATTAAGTATTGGTTCAAATGTTGTAATCGCACATATGATTGGAAGAAAAGAAAAGGATGGAATCCATGATGCAGTACATACCTCTTATTTTCTTGCGTTAAGTGGAGGTCTTTTCTTAACCATTCTAGGTTTCTTACTAGCGAAACCTCTTCTTTCATTAGTTGGTACACCAGATAATATTATTGATTTATCAGTAAGATATATGCGGATCTATTTCTTAGGTTCTATCTTTATGTTGGTATATAACTTTGGTGGTTCCATTCTTAGAAGTGAAGGAGATACAAAAAGGCCAACCTACTATTTAGCGATTAGTGGTGTATTAAATGTATTCTTAAATATATTCTTTGTGGTTGGTTTAGAGATGAGTGTAGCAGGAGTAGCGATTGCGACAGTGATCTCACAAGCAATCGCAGCGATACTTGTCACAAGATATCTTATGAAAGATACTTCTTCAAAACATCTTAATTTAAAAGATATTAAGTTCCATAAAGATATCGCAAAAGAGATGATTTCAATTGGTGTACCTGCAGGATTACAAGGGATGCTGTTTTCGATTAGTAATATTGTGATTCAATCCAGTGTAAACTCCTTTGGCTCTGTTGTAGTAGCAGGAAATAGTGCAGCTGTTAATATAGAGGGGTACGTATATATTGGGATGGATGCCTTCATCCAAGCAGCTATCACATTTACAAGTCAAAACGTAGGTGCACGTAATAAAAAGAA
>CADBUH010000237.1 GCA_902797775.1 uncultured Erysipelotrichaceae bacterium
AAGGAAAACTATTTGGAGATACTAGAGGATGCGGCTGTTTTCTTGCATATTGGGCAATTAGAACCTTATTTATCTTTATATTCTTCAGCGATTAATGCGATGGTTCCAAATCAAATCGATTTATCTACGATGAATGCGGTTTATGATTTTCAAAGATATACACAAGTTGTTTCAAACAATGAAGTTGCGTATCTAGAGTCTCCATATTATCGTGATGATTCTTTTGATTTAGTGGATGTGGATATAAAAGATTTATATTTATGGACAGATCCAATTGCGATGTTAAGTATGTCAAAGGATATCTTAGCTTGGTTAAAGAGTGCTTTTCCAGATAATGCGGATTTATATGATGAAAATCTAGAACATCTAGAAAATGATTTAATTAACTTAGATGCGCAATACCAAGCACTCGCAACGAATAATATCGCAAATAATAAAGTGATTCGTTTTGTGAGTATGACAGCTTCTTTTGGAAACTGGCAAAAAACCTATGGGTTTGAAGTATATCCAGTGATCTTATCGAAATATGGTGTTTTACCAAACGAAAAACAATTAGCGGTTATTAAACAATCCATTATTGATAATAATGTGAAATATATTGTTTATGAACCAAATATGACACCTGATATGATTGATCTCTTTAATTCTCTTCAAGAAGAATTAGGTTTAACACGTGTTGAATTAAGTAATTTATCTTCTCTTACAGATGAAGAGGATGCGGAAGGGAAAGACTATTTATCTTTGATGTATGAAAATCTTAGGGTATTAGAAACGATGGTTCAAAATCGAGATGAGGCTTCAGTTGAAGAAGTTGTCGAAGAAAAGAGTGATGATGGACCAGTTTATACACAAGATGAGAATGATCCAAATGAACCTACCGAAGAGAATACAGAAGAAAATGGTGAAGAAGAAGGATAAGTAGAAAACTACTTATCTTTTTTTGATATAATTGTCATTGGTGATGAAGATGAAGAAATTATTATTAGTAGATGGATATTCTATGCTTTTTAGAGCCTATTATGCAACCGCATATGGTAAAAAGATGACCACTTCAAGTGGTATCCCTACCAATGCGATTTTTGGCTTTGCGAATATGATTCAAAAAGCGATTGATATTGTACAACCAGACTCCATCTTAGTAGCTTTTGATGCAGGAAAACATACCTTTCGTCATGAGCTTTATCCAGAATATAAAGGTGGAAGAAAACCTGCACCAGATGATTTAGTACCTCAATTTCAACTCGCACGTGATTATCTAGATGGATATCATATCAAGTGGGTAGAATTAGTAGATATTGAAGCAGATGATATTATAGGTTCGATCTCTAAACAATCCCCAAACTATCAAACGGTCATTCTTTCAAGTGACCATGATTTACTACAATTAGTCGATGATACAACTTCTGTTTTATTAATGAAGAAGGGAATTAGTGAAGTAGAAGAGATGACACCTACAAAGATGAAAGAAGAGATGGGAATAACACCTCTACAAATCATCGATTTAAAGGGATTAATGGGAGACCATAGTGATAATATTCCTGGTGTTCCTGGGGTAGGTGAAAAAACGGCTGTTAAGTTATTAAATGAATATGAAACTGTAGAAAATGTATTAGCACATGATCAAGAGATTAAAGGTGCTTTAGGAAAAAAGATTCAAGAGAATCATGATTTAGCTTTATTAAGTAAACAATTAGCGACTATTAAAAGAGATGTTGATTTAGGTTTTACTGCAGAGGATTGTGCTTTTAAACCTGACTATGAGAGTCTTGTGAACTTTTTAAAGACATTAGAAATGAATTCCCTTGTACAAAAATATAGTACAGAAGAAAAAGGGGAAGTGGTTAAAGAAGATACATCTTTCTCCTATGAAATCGTTTCAAAGTGTCCAAAGGAATTTTATGAGAAAGAAGTAAGTATTTATTTGGATGCGACCAATGATTCTTTCTTATCGGCACAATTAAATGGAATTGGATTATTTACAGAAGAGAAAGCTATTTATTTAACCATTGATGATTTAAAACAAGATCAAGATCTTCTTTCTTATTTAAAGGATGAAACTAAGAAAAAGGTTGGGTTTGATATTAAGAGAAATTATCATATCTTAGATAACGCTGGCATAGAGATTGCGTTTAGTGAAGATGCGATGATTTTAGCTTCTTTAGCAAATTCCACTCTAACAAGTATCGATAAAATCTTTGATGCGTATGCATTACATACTTCTCTTTCCTATGAAGATGTTTATGGGAAAGCGAGTAAACCAAAATTACCAGATATCAATGAACAAGCACAATACGCATGTGAAAACGCAAAGAATATCCATAAGCTCTATCAAATGGTTCGTCCATTAATGAAAGAATATGGAATGGAAAAACTCTATACAGAGATCGAATTCCCTCTTACTACTGTCTTATATGAGATGGAAAAAACGGGCATTACTTGTGATGCGAAAGTATTAGAAGAAATCTCTCATGAGATGAAAACTTCCATTGATCAAGAACAAGATACCATTTATAAACTATCAGGTATGGAATTTAATATTAATTCGCCAAAACAATTAGCGGAAGTTTTATATGATGGTTTAGGATTACCAAGTGGTAAGAAAAGAAGTACTTCGGCAGATGTCTTAGAGAAATTAGTAGGTGTACATCCAATTATTGAGCATCTTTTGGTATATCGAAAACTTCAAAAGATTTATAGTACTTATGCAGAAGGTTTACAAAAATATATTTGGAAAGATGGATGTATTCATACACTATATAACCAATGTGTTACACAAACGGGTCGTTTATCTTCCAGTGAACCTAACTTACAAAATATTAGTGTGCGTGATGAACAAGGTAGAATTATACGAAAAGCGTTCTTACCTAGAAAAGGAAATGTATTAATCTCAAGTGATTATCATCAAATTGAATTAAGAATGTTAGCGCATATGGCGAATGAACCTAGTCTAATTGAAGCTTTTAATTCTGGTATTGATATTCATACAAAGACAGCGATGGATGTGTTTGGTGTATCCCAAGAAGAAGTTGATAGTAATATGCGTAGAAGGGCAAAGACCGTTAACTTTGGGATTGTCTATGGAATTAGTGATTTTGGACTTGCGGAACAGTTAGGAATATCACGTAAAGAAGCGAGTGAATTTATAGCCTCATATTATAAATCCTATCCAAGAATTCAAGAATATATGAATGAAGTCATTAAATCTTGTGAAAAGGATGGATATGTGACGACATTATGTGGTAGAAGAAGAGAAATACCACAGATTAATGATAAGAATCGTATGATTAAAGAATTTGGAAAAAGAGCAGCGATGAATGCACCAATTCAAGGCTCTGCAGCAGATTTAATCAAAATAGCGATGCTTCATATTGATGAAGCAATGAAAAAAGAAAAGGTTAAATCCATGATGATCCTACAAGTTCATGATGAATTAATCTTTGATGTACCAGAAGATGAAATTGAAATCATGAAGAAAATTATTGAAGATGGAATGGTTCATGCGATGGAATTAAATGTACCTTTAACCATAGAATGTTCCATTGGAAAGAACTGGTACGAGGCTAAATAATGCCAGAATTACCTGAAGTAGAAACGGTAGTACGTACATTAGAACATCAAATTCATAATCAAAAGATTGAAAATGTAATTGTACGTTACCCTAAGATGATTGATTGTAGTCCAGCGACTTTTAAGAAGAAACTTGTTGGGCAACATTTTCGTCGTTTTGATCGTAGAGGAAAATATCTATTATTTTATTTAGATGATATTCTTCTTGTGGTTCATCTTAGAATGGAAGGGAAATTCTTTATTCAAAAGAAAGAAGAACCTATTAATAAACATATACATGTTGTATTTCAATTAAATGGTAAGAATGAACTGCGTTACCAAGATACACGTAAATTTGGTCGTATGGAATTATTACCATTAAATACAGATTTAAAAACCTTTCACGAATTAGGTCCAGAACCTTTTGAAGAAGAGTTTAACGCTTCTTATATTAAAAACTTTATAAAAGGGAAAAGTTGTCCAGTAAAATCCTTATTATTAGATCAATCCTTTGTGGCAGGGATAGGGAATATTTATGCGGATGAAATCCTATTTGCGTGTCGTATTAGACCGGGAAGAAGTGTAAAGCGTTTAACATATAAAGATTGTGAAAATATCGTATTCTATACACGTGATATTCTAATTAAAGCAATCCAAGCAGGTGGGACAACCATTCGTAGTTATACTTCTTCTTTAGGAGTAACTGGAAGATTTCAATTATCATGTCAAGTACATGCACAAAAGTTTTGTGGTACCTGTGGGAATGAGATTCATGTAAAATGGATAGGTGGACGTAGTAGTTATTATTGTCCAAAATGTCAGGAAAAATAAATATGAAGAAAATCGCAATTACAGGGACAATAGGGTCTGGAAAAAGTACGGTGGCTATATTATTAAGAAGGAAGCATTTTCCTGTTTTTGATGCGGATTCTTATGCAAAATCCTGTTACAGAAAGAATCATCCTCTTTATCAAGATCTAATTCATACCTTTTCGATAGGTATTCTTGATGAACAAGAAGAGATTTCGAAACAAAATCTTGCCCAAATTGTCTTCTCTGATGAAAAAAAACGTAAACAACTTAATGAACTCGTTCATCCATATGTAAAAGAGGGTTTATTAAACTTTTTTAAACTAAATAAAGATAAAAAGACGGTATTTGCGGAAGTTCCTCTTCTTTATGAAGTTGGATGGGAGAATCTCTTTGATGAAGTTCTTTTAGTGACATGTGAAGATGAAATTGCCCTAGAAAGACTACAAGAATATCGTAATTTTACTAGAGAAGAAGCTCTAAAACGCTTAGCTACGCAAATTGATAAAATGGAACAAATTGAGAAAGCCAACACGGTTATTTATAATAATGGTACAATAGTAGAACTGAATGAATTATTAGATAAAATGGTGAAGGTTGAAAAATGGAATTAAAAGCAAAAGATATCTATAAAATTGAATGTGCAGATTTCTTAAGCAAAGATATGCTTGCGTCTCTTTTTAGTTTGTATCAACCAATCATAGGAATTCACGCCATCAATCTATATATGACCCTCTATATTGAAGGGATGAACCAAAGAACACAAGAATCCCATTCTCGTCTACTCACAACCCTTAATATGACGATTGATGATTTTGTGCGTTCAAGAACACGTCTTGAAGAATTTATGTTGATGCGTGTCTATCAAGAAGAACAAGAAAATCGAACCAATTATATCTATATCTTATATGCACCTTTACCTGCAGAAAGTTTCTTCTCTTCGAAAGCTTTGATGAATCGCTTTGTGGAATCTGTAGGTCAAAAACATGCAGAACTAACCATACAAAAGTTATCACCAGTTCATTTATCCACAACGGGTTATAAAGATGTCACAAAGAAAGTATCTTATAAATCTTATGAACAAGATTATGATAATAGTATTGTCTACCATAAAGTACTTCCTAGATATCAATTTGAACTTGAAGGTGTCAATATCAATTTTGATTATGAACGCTTCTTTGCGACTACTTCACCACTTGTCTTTCCAACTGAATTAAGAACACAAGAGAATTTAATGTTGATTGGTCAATTAGCGACGATTTATGGATTATCCGTTGATCGTATGCGTATCTTAGTGAATCGCTGTGCAGATATTAATGCGATGGCTTTTGATGGTGAAAAGTTAAAATTATTAGCTGAAAAGAGTAAACCAGATATCACAAGTGCGAAAGATATTTATTCTTTACCACCTGTATCCTTCTTACAAGCGAAACAAAATGGGGCAGAGGTATCTTTAGCAGACCGTAAAATCTTAGAGGATTTATCCTTAAAGATGCATTTTCCACCAGATGTAATCAACATCATGATTGAATATATCTTAAAGCGTAGCCAAAATCGATTGGTTAAACAATTTGTGGATATGGTTGCGGGAGAATGGGCAAGAGATGGTGTTAAGACAAGAGAAGATGCACTAAAAGAAACCAAGAAGAAAAATACAAAATTCGCTAAGAAGAGTGAAAAAGAATTACCTGCCTATATGTCTGAAACAAAACAAGAAGAAACAACGGTAAGTGAAGAAGAACTCCAAGAAGTTCAAAAGTTATTGAAGAAAGTAGGAGATAAAAAATGAGTGATGAATTGTATCAATTCAAGGAAGGATATATAGAGGAAAACGATAAAAAGACGGTTATTGAAAAACTCTCTAAAGATCCAGATATTCTTACTTTAGTTCAAAAAGGAATTCTTCCAAAGGAAGAAATTCTTTTACATCCTTTCACATTAAATCAATGGCTATCTTCTAAACAACTTTGTGATTCTTGTAAAGGTTTATCAATGTGTAAACAAAAACAAACCGGTTATTGTGAAGAAATCATTTATGATGGTGTTTTAGGTACAGAATATCATCCTTGTGTTTATCTAAAAGAACATCTTTCAACACAAAAACACCTTGATTACTATATTTATAATGATTTACCTAAGGAATTAGCGACCATTTCATTTGAATCCATTCAATTAGAGAAAGAAGATAGTGCTTATATTAATGCGGTGAAAGAAGCACTTCAAGGGTGTGAAGAAGAGTTTGGACGTTATTTCTATGGAACAATGGGTACAGGAAAAACATATTTATCGATTTGTATGTTAAATCAGTTTGCGAAACAAAAACGTAAAGTAGCCTTTGTGCATTGTCCTAAATTTCAAGAAAAACTCTATGGATACGCAAGATGGGAAAGCCAAGAGATTATTGATCCATTATTAATTGCGGATGTTGTTGTATTTGATGATATTGGCGCAGAAGAAGTAACGGATCGTTATCGTGCTGTTCTATTATCCATCTTAGATGATCGTCTTCAAAATCATAAGATGACAATATTCACATCCAATGAAGATCATAATTCTTTATTATCACATTATCGTATTGGTTCAAAGAGTGATGATTTAAATGCCGCAATGCGTATTATTGAACGCATTCAAGCATTATCGAAACCAGTTAAACTTGTTTCAAATGATAAACGTAATCTTTATCGTACCAGTATGTAATGGTAAAATAGAGAATGGAGTAGGAGGCCTTATTTATGGTTCGTAAAATAGGAGTATTAACTTCTGGTGGTGATGCACCAGGGATGAATGCCGCAATTCGTTCTGTTACAAGAATTGCGTTAAGAAATGGTATTGAAGTTGTAGGAATACGTAATGGATATAAAGGCCTTTTAGAAGGGGATATGTCTCTTTTTAATCGTAGTGATGTATCCGATATTCTAGATCGTGGAGGAACGAAATTAGGTTCTGCACGATTACCAGAATTTAAAGAAGATGAAATTCAAAATAAATGTATTGAAAACTTAAATAATAATGGAATTGAAGCACTTGTGGTTATCGGAGGAGATGGCTCTTATCGTGGTGCACGTTCTTTAACCGAAAAAGGGATTAATTGTATTGGTTTACCTGGAACGATTGATAATGATATTCCTGGTACAGACTTTACAATTGGATTTGATACAGCACTTCATACTTGTGTTGAAAATGTCGATAAATTAAGAGATACTTCGAGTTCACACCATCGTTGTTCGATTGTAGAAGTTATGGGGAATCATTGTGGTGATTTAGCACTCTATACAGCGATCTCATGTGGTGCTGAAATGGTTATTACACCTGAAACTGGATTTGATGAAGAAGAAGTTCTTGAGAAACTACGCTACCTAGGAGATGTCATGAATAAGAATCACGCCATCGTAATTGTGTCTGAAAAGGTATGTGATGTTGACTCTTTAGCACATAAGGTTACACAAAATACTGGATTTAGTGGACGTGCAACTGTACTTGGACATATTCAAAGAGGTGGAAGCCCTAGTGCGATTGATCGTGTATTAGCTTCACGTATGGGAGAAAAGGCAGTTGACTTATTAATGGAAGGTATTGGTGGACATTGTGTAGGTATTATCGATAACGAAATTACATCAATGCCAATTGATGAAGCATTAGAAAGCCCTAAGACAAGTCGTAAGAAACTCTATCGTTTATTCGACCGCTTAGTATAGGAGAAGAGGATATATGGAAAGAAGGCATTTATTTAAAAAAACCAAGGTTATTTGTACACTTGGGCCAAGCAGTGAGACGCCAGAAATTATTGCAGAATTAGCACGTGCAGGAATGAATATTGTTCGTTTAAACTTTAGTCATGGTACACATGAAGAGCATCTTAATCGTATCAATATGGTTCATAAAGTAAGTGAAGATACAGGTATCAACCTTGGGGTTGCATTAGATACGAAAGGTCCTGAAATCCGTTTAGGAACATTTAAAAACGGAGAAGAAGTATATGAAAAAGGGGAAATCGTATTTATTGAAAAAGCAGAGATTGAAGGAACCCATGAACGTTTCCATATCTCATGTCCTGAATTATTCGAAGACTTACAACCAAACCATTATATTTTAATTAATGATGGAAAAATGCGTTTAACCGTTCTTGAAAATGATGGCCAAGAAATTAAATGCCGTGTAGAAGTAAGTGGACCAATTAGTTCTAAGAAAGGATGTAATTGTCCTGGTGTAAAACTATCGATGCCTTTCTTATCGGATAAAGATAAAGAGGATATTCGCTTTGGATGTCAAAATGATGTAGATTTCATCTTCGCATCTTTTGTAAGACGTGCTTCTGATGTGAATCAAATTCGTAAAATTTGTATTGAAGAAGGTAAACCTAAGATGCAAATTATTGCGAAAATTGAAAACCAAGAAGGTTTTGATAACCTCGAACAAATTCTAGAAGCAAGTGATGGAGTCATGGTAGCACGTGGTGACTTAGGTGTAGAAATTGATACAAAGCTTGTGCCAATTTATCAAAAGAAAATTATTACAACCGCAAACATATTTGGTAAACCTGCGATTACTGCTACCCATATGTTAGATTCAATGACACATAATCCTAGATGTACACGTGCAGAGGCAAGTGATGTATGTAATGCGGTCTTAGATGGTTCGGATGGTGTTATGTTAAGTGCAGAGAGTGCAGCGGGTGAATATCCTGTTGAAGCATGTGAGACAATGTCACAGATCTGTGAAGAAGCAGAAGAATTATTCCCGTATCGTGATCGTCTAGAAATTTCGAAACGTTCTAGTAATAATACCATTCAAGATGCGATTGGTATCTCTGTATCGGATGCGACCTTATCATTAGAAAATGTAGGTGCGATTGTTGCCTTTACACAAGGTGGTACAACAGCACGTAGAATGTCTAAGTTCCGTCCATGTGTTCCAATCCTTGCGATTACCTTTACAAAATCAACACAACGTAAACTCGAAAGTTATTGGGGAGTTATTCCAATTTTCTCGGATGTACAAAATAACTTAACAAACGATGACGACCTAGCATCTCTATATGCGAAAGAGTATGGGGTTAAACCAGGCCAATTAATCATATTAAGTGCAGGATATCCTACAGGAGAAGGATCTGCGAATATGATGAAAATTATCGCAGTTAAATAGTTAGCACACTATATTAATAAGTGCTTATATAATTATATTTAAATATAAATAGCGTTTAATAACGCTATTTTTAATTTCTTTCATAAATTTTAGCACTTAACACTTGACAGTGCTAAAAAGGGTGCTATATTTAAATTGTCCAAGGAAAAGGAGGAATATGAATATGAAATATACACCTATGAGACATAATTCTTTTGGATTAGATGATTTCTTTGATGAAATGTTTAGTGGAGTAAGTAATACGAGCCTAATGCGTACAGATATTAGAGAAAAGGATGGTAAATATTACTTAGATGTTGATTTGCCAGGTTTTAAGAAAGAGGATATTACAATTTCTTTATATAATGGAAATCTAACAATTAAAGCTGAACATCTATCCACAGATGAAGAAAAAGATGCGAAAGGAAATATCATTCGTCAAGAAAGATATAGTGGAGCTTGCAATCGTACCTTCTATGTTGGTGAAGGAATTAAAGAAAGTGATGTGCATGCATCCTTTGCGGATGGTATCCTAACCGTTGATTTCCCATCTGAAAAGAAAAAAGAAGAAGACGAAAAGAAATATATCGAAATCCTATAATATAAAAATCCAGCAATTATTTGCTGGATTTTTGTTGTAATTCTTCCATCGCTACCTTTTGATTTAAGATAACTGGTATTACGATTGGATTACGATTTGTTTTTTGGAATAAGAATGGTTCTAAGGAAGAACGGATGCAATTTTTTAACTCTCCAAATGTGGTGCGTTGTTGCATCTTTTTCTTTAGAGCTTCATATACAACGAGTTCTGCCTCTTTAATGGTTGTTTGTGATTCTTTAATATGAATGAAACCACGAGATACAATACTTGGTCTACATAGAATCTTATTATATCTAGAATCAATTGAAACAATTACAGCGACTAAACCATTATTTGCAAGAATTTGACGATCCTTAATGACAGAAGTAGATAAGCCAGAAGCATCATTTCCATCTACATAGATAGAGTCTACCTCAATACGTTCATTTGCGATAAAGCATTCTTCATCACGCATGACAATGATATCTCCATTGGAGCAGATAAAACAATTATCCTTTTTAACACCTGTTTCTTGTGCAGTAGAAGCATGTGTAACAAGCATCTTATATTCTCCATGCATTGGCATAAAATATTTTGGTTTTACTAAGTTCAACATGAGTTTTTGTTCTTCTTGTGGTGCGTGTCCAGTAGTATGGAAAGAAGTAAGAGGAGAGTTTACGACAACGTTTGCTCCTACACGTGTTAATTGGTTTACAACCGCACTAACAGATACGCCATTTCCTGGAATCGGATTGGATGAGAAGAGTACCGTATCGCCAGGAATAATTTTTAAGAACTTATGAGTTCCATTCGCTATTCTACTAAGAGCAGCCATTGGTTCACCTTGGCTTCCTGTACATACAATACAAATCTTATTCGCAGGAAGGGTATTCATCTCATTACCACTGATAAAACTACTATCTGGAATTTTAACGATTCCTAACTTTCTTCCTATTTCAACAACATTTTCCATGGATCGACCAAACACAGCTACTTTACGATCACAGGCTACAGCAGCTTCTAAGATTTGGTTTAAACGTAAGACATTAGAAGCGAAGGTAGATACAAGTAATCTTCCTGGTGTTTTACGAATTTGTTCGAGGATGGCAGAAGCTACCTTTTTCTCTGAGATTGAAAAACCTGGTACTTGAGAGTTTGTAGAATCACTCATCAATAGTGTGATTCCAACTTGTCCCATATAAGCCATCTTTTGATAATCACTATTTGTACCAATTGGTGTTAAATCAAAACGGAAGTCACCTGTTTCAATAATTCTTCCATTTGGTGTATTAATTAAAACTCCTAATGAATCAGGAATGGAATGGACAGTATTAAAGAATCCAATATTAAAGTAATTGGTTGTAACACGACTATCACTATTAATTTCTATGATTTTAACAGAACGAGATAACCGATGTTCTTCAAGTTTCTTTTCAATTAAAGCTTTCGCAAATCGTGGAGCGTAGATTTCTTTTAGATGTACATATTGAAGTAAGAAAGGTATGGAACCAATATGGTCTTCATGACCGTGTGTGATGATTAAAGCTTTTATCTTCGCTTGATTTTTTTGTAAGTAAGTAAAATCTGGGATGACATAATCAACACCCATTAATTCTGCATCAGGGAAGAGTACACCACAATCCACAATGACAATTTCATCATTGTGTTCATAACAATACATATTCTTCCCGACTTCACCTAAGCCACCTAGTGCGTATATCAATGTGTCTGTTTCATGACGAATAGCGTACTTCTCATACTCTGATTCAGGCACGGTTGAATAACGCAGTCCACGGCCTACAGCATGGTCGCTTTCTTTACGTTTCATAATATTATACCTTTCTTTAATTTATATATAGTTACTAATAGTATAACAAATTATTCCTAAATGACAATTGCTTCTTCTACAACTGGATATGGATTTTTTGCGTCAATGTGGTCATAGAATAAGACACCACTAAAATGATCGATTTCATGTTGTAATACTATAGCGAGGTAACCTCTAGCACGAATTGTGATTTCCTTGTTTTGAAGTAAATCAAAAGCTTTGACTGTAATACGAGCACTACGTACAACATAGCCTTCATGCTCACTAACAACCGATAAGCATCCTTCACCATTTTCTAAGTATGCTTTTTGGACAGAAGAAGAAATGATCTTTGGATTTACTAACATATATTTATATTTCACTTCATTTCCATTTTTATCCACTTCATCAACGATAACGGCTGTTAATTGTTTCGGAACACCTACTTGAATTGCACTGATTCCTACAGCAGGTCTCAAATTAAATTCTTTTGCTTTTTCATCATCTCTTGAATCTTCAACATATTGATATAATTCGCGTAAAAGTGTTTCGTCTTCTTTACTTAATGGAAGTGAAACTGGTTGTGATATTTGACGAATCTTAGGATCAGAATCTTTGATGATTGTGTCATTATTAATTAACATAAATTACCTCGCAATTATTCTAGAGAAATATTAGGGAAAAGTAAAGTAATTCATTGCGGCTTGTGTTAAAATCATAACGATGGCAGAACAAACAGTAGAAAAAAAGAGAATCAAAGGTTTTTCGTTAGGAATGCCAAAAGGAACCGATGTACCAATTCATATCTCGATGATTATTTTAGCTGTGTTTGGGTTAATTATGATTACAAGTGCATCGATGGGACTTGCGGTTAATAATACATTATATTTACCAATTACCGTTGGAAAGCAGATTGTCTTCTTAGCAGCAGGCTATTGGGCAATGCGTACTTTCGCAACGAAGTTTTCTTTTAAATCCCTATATTCAACAACCTTTGGAACATTCTCTGTAGGAATCTTATTTGCGTTAGGAATTGCAGGTTTATCTGCTGCAGTAGGTGGATCAAGAGCTTGGATTCGTATTCCAATTTCATCCTTAGATTTAACAATTCAACCTTCCGAATTTGCGAAACCAATGTTGATTGCGATTATAGCTGCTTATTGTGGAGATATTAAAGTTCGCTATCCAAAAGATCGTGATTTATGGGGAAGACCAGTCGCATATGTTCTAAGCTCTATGGCAATTGTATTACTTATGCAAAGAGATTTAGGATCCATGGTTGTTATGGGTTTAATCTCTTTAATCTGTTTTGAAATTCCTTCCCATCCACAACTTCGAAAAGTCCAACGCTTGCTAGCAGGTTTATTACTTTTTGGGGTTGTCATGGTTTTCTTAGTATTATCTCCAGTTGGTGAAATGTTTATTCGTTATTTACCATTACAAGATTATCAAATTAATCGTATCTTAAGTGCGATTAATCCATTTATTGATCAATATGATGCAGGTTATCAACTTGTTAATGGACTTGTATCCTTTGCGAGTGGTGGTTGGACTGGTTTAGGCTTAGGAAACTCCGTACGTAAATATACAAAGTTCCCAGCTGCGAACACCGACTTTATTTTAGCGATTGTAGTAGAAGAATTAGGAATGATTGGATTTATGATTGTTATTGTTCCTTACTGCATTATCATGTTCCGTTTAATTAATTATGCTTTAAAGATGAGAAGTGAAAGAGGAAAGATCATCTTAATTGGAGCAGCGATGTATATTCTAATTCACATATTATTTAATATTGGTGGAGTTACAGGAATGATTCCATTAACGGGTGTACCACTCTTAATGATTTCAGCAGGTGGTAGTTCAACCTTATCTTTAATGTGTGCGATTGGAATTGCACAAGCAGTAATCATCCGTTATAAGCGTGGTGAATTTGAATGAGAATTGTTGCGGGAGAATTCTCTTCACGTAAGTTATTAACACTTCCTGGAGAAAAGACACGTCCAACTTTAGATAAAGTAAGAGAGGCTGTATTTTCTTCTCTTGGTGGATATTTTGAAGGTGGTATCTGTTTAGATTTATATGCAGGAAGTGGAGCGATTGGTTTAGAAGCCTTAAGTCGTGGTATGGATTATTGTATCTTTTGTGATAATAATCCAAAAGCAGTTTCAATCATCCATGCGAATATCGCATCATTAAAAGTAGAAGATCGTACAAAAGTATATTGTAGGAAGGATACGCAACTCTTAAAACAACTCGTGGATATGGATTTTAAATTTTCACTTGTGTATTTAGATCCTCCCTATAAAAAAGAACATAATGAAGAGATTATAAGTTTTTTATGTGAAAACCATCTATTAGAAAAGGATGCAAGAATTGTCATAGAAGCAAGCAAAGAAGATTTATTTAATGATACAATTGGAAGTGCAA
>CADBUH010000238.1 GCA_902797775.1 uncultured Erysipelotrichaceae bacterium
CAGGATGAAACTTAAATCCTGTACCTGTTGCTTTATAGATGGTTTTAATTCTTTCCCATTTATGATCTTTCGCATTTGTAAGTACTTTAAAGGAATGATATAGAAGTCTTACCACTTCATATCCAAATCCTTTTAAGCCTTCTCTACGATAAAGATAGACATCATTACGATAGAGATAGTTATAGCGATTTAATCGCTCATAACTATCACTATAGATATTCGCCCCTATATTCGAATTGGATTTATGTATCACAACACTCTTATTCACCCAATAACAGTTATATTTTAAAGAGATTCTTCTTGTGTATTCCCAATCATCTGTCCAAATAAAGAATTCTTTAATTGGTAAACCGAGTTCTTTTACGACTGAAGCTTTTACAAATAAAGAGACAAAGGAAGCCATCTCTACTTTTTCTAATTCTTGATCAAAAGTTGTAAGACTCTTATACATGGTTTTTCTAGGCACATTCATTGTACAGATAGAACCATCTTTCCATAGTACCTTACTACATAAGAAGCCATAATTTTCTTCTAGTTTATTTCCTGCGTTCCATAATTCTTCTAACGCTGTTTCAGTAGGAATACAATCATCATCCATGATCCAAAGATATTCATATCCTTTTTCTGTAGCTAATTTAATTCCATAGTGAAATCCCCCTGCTCCACCTAAATTAGCCCCTGTATTTTGATAGATGACATTCGAATATTTAGAAGTATATTCTTCTACCATTTCACTCGTTCCATCATTACTAGCGTTATCAATGATTAAAACATCACATTCTTTTGTTTGATGTAATAAAGCTTCGATATTCTCTTTTAATAATTCTCTTCGATTGTAGGTTACTACAATCGCTACGATCTTATTCATATGCCTACTATTGTACCATTTCTACTGATTAAATGTTTCTTTAACTTCATCGGTCATTTCAATACGATTGCCTTCATAGAATGTTTGATAAGGTAATACTCCATTCGCATTTAATAAACCAACTGAAATAATTGTTTCCAAAATATATAAACTTACAATAAACGCTATTAATAGTTTCCTAAACTTTAATCTCTTTTCACGCTTTATGATAAGTGGTAAGAATAAGAAATGACTACATGCGAAATAATAATTAATTCTCTTTAGTAAAGGAATATGTCCCGAAAAGCATAAGACTATCATTCCAATCACATTTAAGTAGAAATAAAGACGATAATAAGGTTTCTCTTTCCCTGTATCATAATAATAACTACTTGCGATAAAGATAGCGAGGTTTAAACCAAAGAAGATGAATTCAAAATCTGCACTCCATGTAAAATAACGCATATACTTAGGTGCGATGATTTCAATTAAACGTTCTATCCAAGAAAATCCAAAGACTCCAATTACTAAGGTAATCGCCACAATAAGAGCACACCATTTAGGGTGAATCTTAATATAGTTTAATAAATAAACTGGTAAAAAGAGTAAAGCAGACGTATGGAAACAACTTGCTAATAAGACAAATAAAATAAACTGTATTGGTTTTTTATTCTCCACATAATAACAAGAAAAGATACAGATTGCGATTGCAATATATTGTGAAACAATATTCAGCGATAAAAAGAAATTTCCAGTTATCACAAAGAATAAACAGGCTTGGAGTGGTTTAGGACTTTGCATTTTAATAGATGCATAGGTAAAACCTAAGATAATTAAAGAGGTAAAGAAATATAACCACTGTACATCCGCATTTAAACTGATTAAACCTCTTTCTAATAATTGGAAACCTATTGCGGTATGACTATAGGTTTTGGAAAACCATTCATATGCTTCTTCATAGCCAAGTTTTTCTGCCTCTTCTATGGTATAACCCATATCCCATGCTGCATCTAATTGATAACACTCTACCATAATGGCTTTTTCTTCTTCGCTCAACTCTGTCTTTTGGGCTTTCATAGCGAGATATTCAGGGGTATAGGTATGCCATGTATCGGTTCCTACATTCCATCTTACCGAAGACAATAATAAAAGAGGTATGATGGATACCCCAAATAAGAATGTCTTTGTGTGTAGTGCTTTTAATCGCTTAAGACTTATTTTATTTGATAAACCAATTAAAACTACAGATAG
>CADBUH010000239.1 GCA_902797775.1 uncultured Erysipelotrichaceae bacterium
AAAAATCTTCATCACGATTATGATACGCTTCTCCCCATAGTTTAATTACTTTTTCTTTTTCTAATAAGACAGGACTCTTTTCACTCGCAATGACTTCATTTGCGGTATTAAAGAATTCCTCTTCTTCTTTAAATACATCCAACATACTCATCAGTCTTTTATTTCCACCATTTTGTTTCGATGCCATAAATAAAGACATTAAAATATATACAAGTAAAAACGATATTACAAATGACCAAATATTCATAATAGTTTCCTCCACTCCATATTATTGTATCAAATATTTTAAAGTAACATTTCGATTAACTTAAAGATAAAGTAGAACACATGAATCATTAGAACACAAAACAACACAAGGGTTAAGGTATATTTAATTCCTCCACCCGAGAGGATTGTTAGACGATGTAACATTTTATTTTCTTCATCATAGGTAAGAAACATATAGTTTCGATGAAAGATACGATCAATAAGATAGACAATACTCGCAATCCCTATAATCGTAAAGATGGATTTCCATACATCCCCATATCCAATCGCAATTTCTTTCGATACAAATAACGCAATTACATACGCAACAATTAAACCATGGAAAAGAAATTGATGAAGTGTAAAGAAGTTCCATACCGGATACTCTACGGTTGTTGGATAGATAAGTGCCATAATAGCAGCAGGTAAAAATAACACGAGTAACATCACCCTTACAAACGTAGGTTCCGCACTAAACGCATCTATCACAATACAATAGGCTCCAATACTACAAATCTCAATTGGAATATAATTTAAAACATCCCCATGATTAAAATGAATCACAAGTAGTTTCATAATCTCACTTAGTATTAATACAATCGCTATTGCCCTTCGAAGCAATACCCTCGCTTCCATATTTAAATGAATATATGCATAGGTCATAAGTACCGTAAAAAGAATTACACCTATTAACATCATTAAGTGCTTTATCGAAAATTGATTATACCCTATATCATCCGGAAGGTTATTCCGTTGTTTCCAAAAATAGTGTTGATTCATATTTCTATTATATATCAATCTAAATTTCTTAAATTTAAATTATTTAATTATACTAAATATTATGCCCTTTTATTGACTTTTTATGGTCTCACAAGTACAATGTATGAGCGATTGTTCTAATGGATGGAGGTGGCATGAATGAAAAGAACATACCAACCAAGTAAAAGAAAAACAAAGTCAACTCATGGCTTTAGAGCTCGTAAGAGCACGGTCGGCGGACGTAAAGTTTTAGCTAGACGTAGAGCAAAAGGAAGAAAAGTCCTCTCTGCTTAAACAAAAATAGTCACCGAAAGGTGACTTTTTTATCAAAAGACTATGAAAAAGAAATATCGAGTTAAAAACCCTATTGAATTTCAAGAGATTATTCACAAAGGTAATAAATTTGCGAATGACAGTTTTGTTATGTATGTAGAAGGTAAGAAATTGGAGGGTTCTAGAATCGGTATTTCTTTATCAAAAAAGATTGGTAACGCTGTAGAAAGAAACAAAATTAAGCGTCAAGTTCGTATGATGTGCCAAGAATTAGTTGATTTTTCCAACTATTCAAAAGATTTAATCCTGATTGTCCGTTTTGGTTATAAAAACCATTCCTATGATCAGAATAAAAAGAACTTGGAAAAACTACTTAATAAAGCTACAATTAAATAGTTATAAATTAAATAAGGAGAAGATATGAAACTAACATCAACAACAAAAAGATTCCTGTTGTTGTCGTGCATAGTATTATTCGCGGTAACGATGTCTGGGTGTCGTGTCCCTGTCGATGAAGCAGGACAAGTCAAACTAATTACACCAGAGACAACTTTCAATCAAACAATGAGTGAAGAAAGTTGGTTTGGTGCTATCTTAGTATGGCCTTTAGCACAAGCATTAAATAAATTAACACCTTCATTAGGTGTTGTGGGTGCCTTAGCACTTGTCACAATTGTAGTAAATGCAGTCTTATTACTGGTTACTTTACGTTCCAATATCAGTATGCAAAAGATGCAATTATTACAACCTGAAATGGAAAAGATTACACGTAAATATGAAGGACGTGATGATCAACAATCCAAAATGAAGCAAGCAAACGAAATGAATGCATTATATAAGAAATATGATGTAAATCCATTTGCTTCCTTTATTACCTTTGTACAATTCCCTGTAGTTATCGCTATGTATCAAGCTGTACAAAGAGCTTCTCTAGTTAAATCAACTCCATTCTTAGGATTAAATTTAAACACAACAATCCTAGATGGTATTAAAAGTGGACAATACTTATATATTGTAATCTTCGTAGTAATGGGTATTTGTCAATTTGCTTCTATGATGCTTCCACAAATGATTAATAAAAAGAAAGCAGAAGAAGAAGCAGCGAAACATCATCGCAAACCACAAGATACATCTGCCTCCAAACAACAAAAGTATATGCAATACTATATGATGGGTTTAATCCTTGTGTTTGGTTTAATGTGGCCTGCAGCGATGAGCGTTTATTGGACAATCTATTCACTTGTTAATGTAGCGAAAACATTGATTGTTCAAAAGATTATTGATGGTCAAAAGGAGAGTTAATCCATGAAAAACTATACAGGTAAAACATTAGAAGAACTATTAGAAACTGCTGCGAATGAAAAGAATTGCACAGTTGAAGAATTAAAGTATTTTATTACAGATGAGAAAAAAGGTTTATTAGGTTTAGGATCTTCTGTTTCTGCAGATGTCTATTGTATGGATGATGTAAAAGAATTCCTATTTGATTATCTCGGTAATTTCTTCGTTGAGATTGATCAAGACCTAGAAGCTGCGATTGAAGAGAAAGATGGAAGTTTCATTGTTCGTTTAAATACAGATAATAACGCTGTATTAATTGGTAAGATGGGAAAAACATTATCTGCGTTTAATACGGTTGTACGTGGTGCAGTAAATTCTGAATTTAAGTCACGTATTGATGTATTAGTTGATGTTAATCGCTATAAAGAAGAAAGATATTCTAAAGTTGCACATCTTGCACGTAGAGTTGCTAAACAAGTTCAACGCTCTCAAGTAGATGCATCTCTCGATCCAATGCCAAACGATGAAAGAAAAGCTGTACATAAGGCACTCAGTAATTGGCACAACATTCGTACAGAAAGCGAAGGAGATGGCCCAAATAGACACATCTGTATCCGCTATGTACCAGATGAAACACCTACTGTTGTTGATGAAGAAGTTGCTGTAGAATCTTATGATGAAGTACTTGATTCTCCACAAGAAGAAGTAGCTGAATAGAATAGATTGAAAAGATAGTTGATAAATACACTTCCAACTATCTTTTTTTATGTTGAAATCTTTTTAATCTTTTCTTTTTCCACATACTATTCACAATGAAAAAGTTTCTCTTTTCCACAACTGTTGATAACTGTGGAAATATTAAATAATGGCTTATTTAAGCCTTTTTTTGATGTTGATATCTTACTATTATTTGCTCAAAATTTTCAAATATCCACAATTTATCTCATTTTCCACACTGTTGATATCTTTTCCACAATTATTCCACATAAAATTTTGTTTATAACTGTGGAAAACTACATAAAATCTTATAAATAAATGACATATACTATTTTTTTGTTGTGGACAAATTATTTTTCCACAATTTTACTATGGATTTTCTATTTTTTTATGAATAAAATAGTAATGCACGCTATTAGGGATAGAAGGGAATAAACATTATGAGTTATACGAGAGATCAGTATTATATTAATGTTTGGAATATGGTTCTGGATCATTTATTACAGTCCGGAAAAGTAGAACCAGCTTTACTGGATTCATTTTTCAAGCAATCCTCTATTTATGAAATGAATGAGGA
>CADBUH010000240.1 GCA_902797775.1 uncultured Erysipelotrichaceae bacterium
ATATGTCGCATGTGATTTTACAGTGGATAGAATTGGAATATTCTTTTCAATATATTCTTCTGCGTATTTACGATTCTCAAATACATACGCACACATTTGGTTTAACCATTCTTCCCCTTTTTCAAACGCACATGTCGCTAATACGCCAAAACTATTAGGTGAGGCAATCCAGTCATTGATAAACTGTGCTTCAATCTTTTTACGATATTCTTCTTTTGGAATATAGATCGCAGAACTCTTTGTCCCCGCAAGATTAAATGCCTTTGTAGGTGCGATACACGTAATACTATGATTACGAGCCTTTTCACTAATGGAGGCATATGGGATATAGGAATATCCCGGTTCTGTTATATCACAATGTATTTCATCACTAATAAGAATCATATTATATTGATCCACAAGTTCTGAAATCTTTAAGAGTTCTTCTTTACTCCATATATTTCCAGAAGGATTATGTGGGTTACAAAGAATTAAGAATTTATTACTTTCTTCTTTCATGACTTCTTCTAAGCGTTCA
Organism: uncultured Erysipelotrichaceae bacterium; assembly: GCA_902797775.1. Lineage (GTDB taxonomy): Bacteria > Bacillota_I > Bacilli_A > Erysipelotrichales > Erysipelotrichaceae > Bulleidia. Next base: position 518 of record CADBUH010000240.1, read on the forward strand.
AAGTTTATAGAATATTGATTCTTCTCATAATCCATTGGACACTCAATCACTTTTCGACCACTCTTTTCAATAGCGTAAAAGAAGGCATTATAGACAGGTGTTAATAAGATGACACGATCTTCTGGTTTTCCTAATACACGTAAGATAGAAGTAATTCCTGGCACTATTCCACTACAATATAATAACCATTCTTTTTCAATCTTATGGTTATAACGATGCATCCACCAATTTTGGTAACGTTTATACCATTCTTCAGTTACTGTAGTATAACCTAATACTTCTTCATCAATCTTCTTATGAAATTCATCTGTTATTTCTTTTGGTGGTAAAAAATCCATGTCCGCAATCCACATTGGTAACTCATTATCTTTGACATTCCATTTTGTGGAATCCGTATGTCTTCGATTAATTACATAATCAAAATCATAGTTCATCTTATGTGCCTCCTTATAAAAAGGTAAATCGTATTGATTTACCTCTATTATACTATTTTGATTTATAGTCTACCCAAGAAGGTGCGCCCGCAATCCATTCATTTCCACCAATACGATACCAGGTATAACCTTCACTACTCGCCGTTTCATATACATCATATGTTCTTCCATTAACTGCTTTTCCTAGTCTCGAACTTTGGGTTGTGGCCTTTGCACGAATGTTTAAACCATCCACTCTTACGGTTACTGAACCTATAACACTTCCTTCCGAAGGTGTTGTGACATTCGTTTGTGCTTTTGTATCACTACTTTGGTAACTTACCCATTCTTTCTTACCTGCAATCCATTGATTATCCCCAATGCGATACCATGTATAACCTTGGTTATAATAAGATTCATATACATCATAGGTCTTACCATTCTCAGCTTTACCTAAGCGACTTCCATAAGTACTAAAGGTAGAACGAATATTTAAGCCATCCACATTTACTGTTACACTACCTTGAACACTATTGGAAGAAGTTGGTGCAGTTGTCGCAGCAGGAGCTTCTTGTGTTGTGGTAGGTGTAGTTGAAGTAGATGATTTTTCAGAATAGGTTACCCATTCCGGTTTACCCGCAATCCATCTACCACTACCAATACGATACCAAGTATATCCACCTGCTTGTTTTTCTTCATAAACAGGATAGGTTTTTCCATTCTTCACATTTCCAATACGATTACTTGAAGTTGAAGCATCACTTCGAATAATTAAACCATCTACTTTAACGGTTACTTGTCCTTTTGTGTTTGCTTTTTCACGAATCATATCTTCTGTAATTTCTGTATACGCAAGTTCTGGTTTTACATCATCCACAAGTTTATCATCATAAACCATTTGGGTTGATAAACCACCATCTAAACGTAATGCATTACTTACACCTAATTCACCTAAGAAGGAAGTAATACGTGCTTCTGATACAGAACCATAGAGAGTAATTAAGAGATATTGTTTATTTGGCTTTTGCGCTAGAATTGTGACTGCTCGACCAATCGTATGATAATTAATTCCTCCATGGTCACCATTTGTGATATCTTGTTGGACACCATTGACATAATACGTAAAGGATCCAGAGATTCCATTTTCCGCATTCACACGATAACCTGTCCACCATTGCCATAGGTCATCCCCATGCCAACCACCATTACTCCAACCATGGTAACGTAATGTCATTGTTGTACCTGTTATATAGGCAGTCGCAAATCCACTCCCATACGCTGGTACATTCTCTTCTCCTTGCCAAGTCGTCCACGCATTATTCTTTCTTACAGCTCCTACAGGTTTTCCATAATTATAAGAACCATTTGAAAAGTATCCTGCATTGATTCCACCTACATAGGTATATCCACTATTAATTAATTCTTGATCCACAAGTTTATTTAATCGTTGTGGTGTTTCATTATAATCAACTTGTAAGATGGTATTCTCATTTGGTGTAACACGTAAGATATCATATTCAACACCATCTACCATTCCTTGTTCATGAGTTGCGTTTGGTTTTGTCCCATTCTTTGTATAGATATTAATCGCTGTACTAACATTTCTTTGTAAAGCATATACCTTTTCTTCTTCATCCCATCCCATCACAACTTCTTCTGCTGAAATAGGAATAATAAAAAGATTGATAACCATTCCAACAATAGCCATCATCACACTATATTTCTTTAACTTATTTAAACTATACATAGAATACCTCACAAACAATCCTTTATTATTATATTTCCTTATTTAATAGATACGCAAGAAAAAAGGGTTATTAACCCTTTTCGTTTTCATCATAATAATGAAGTTGAATCTTAATATCCTTTTTAGGATAGAACCCAAAGAAGTTTAATGCTTTCTCTAATACAGAATTCCAATAGAAGAAATTATGTTCCCCTTTTGAATAATAGGATTCATATTTAATGTTTGGACAATTCTCTTTCATAAATTCTTCCCACTTCTTCGTTCTTTCTAAAAGTGGATCTTCTGTTCCACACATCACTAGGTATCCACACTTTTCTCCTATTCATTCTAAAAAGTTTGCGTGCTAAAATACTTATATATGATTAAAGGTGTATTTTTTGATTTAGGTTGGACCCTAATGAAACCAGAGACTGGAGATTGGATGTTGACGAAAAAATTTCGTGAATATTATCCAATTGAAGTAACGAATACAGTTCCAAAAGATGTTTGGGATAAAGCTTTAGAAATCGCTTCAAAACCACTTGTGGATAACCATAAGATGTCCACAAGAGAAGAAGAACACGAAGCTTTTATTGGCTTTTACTATGATTTATTAACGAATGCTTCCTTAGAAGTTACGAAAGAAATCGCAAGTGATATCGCTTATGATCGTACTTATCGTTATGAAAAATATGTCATGTTAGATGGGGTAAAAGAGTTATTAGAAACTTTACATTCGAAAAATATTAAAACAGGAATTTTATCAGACACTTGGCCAAGTATGGAAAATATAATTCGTGAACTTGGGTATGAAGATTTATTTGATTCTTTTACGTATAGTTATCAATTAGGTTTATATAAACCGAATCCAAAACTATTTGAAAAAGCACTTCAGGACTTAGGTGTACCTGGGGAAGAATGTATGTTTATGGATGACTTAGAAAAGAATCTACTTGGATTTGAAAAGTTTGGTGTACATCCTGTTCTTTCTTGTGCACAAGATCCTACACGAACACATGATAGGATTCCTTGTGCTTATCAACCATTAGATTTATTAAAATACATTGAGATTTAAATAAGAAAGGATTCAAGCTATGGCAATTCGATACTGTGTAAATTGTGGTAGACCTATTAAAGAAGGTCAAAACTTTTGTGGTAACTGTGGAACACAAGCGATTATTATGCCTGTATTAGAAGATACTTCCACCTTTGAATTACCACAAGAAGAATCTAAAGTTGTAGAACCAATTAAAAAAGAAGAACCAAAAGAAGAAAATGATTTTGATTTACCTTCTTTTGTATCAAAACCTGTTATTCCTTCTGAAGAACATGTTCAAGAGGAAGATCCATATGCTTTATTTGAGACAAAACCTGTTCCCCCACAACCTTCAAAACCAGATCCTTATGTAAACGAAACAACCCATATTCATAACTTTAGTAGTCATCCTCCAGTTCGTGATGAATATGAAAACACACCAAAAAAGAAGAAAAGAATATGGCCACTTGTTTTATTGATTATATTGTTACTTATATTAATTACAGGTATGGGTATTTTTATCTTTAATCCTAAATTATTTAATCAAGGAATTGATTTCACAAATAATTTATTTCATACAAACTTTGAACATGTAAGAGAAGAAGAAACCATTGAACCAACTCCTACACCGACTCCTACAAGTACACCAACCCCAACACCTACTCCTACGGCTACACCTACACCTGAGCCAACTCCTACTCCAACACCTTCTTCTACACCTACACCAATTGCCTATACCACAAAAGAAGTTCAAGACTTCTCATTAATGTACTATAATCGTTTCTATTCTGATTATATTCGTTGTACGAATGATGGAAGAATTGAAGATATTAAGAATATTACTCCAGAAGTAAAAGATTATTTATATAAACGTTATAAAGATTACAACGAAGGATTTGTGTTTACGGTTGAAAAGATTTGGTATGATTATGATTCCGCAATCACAACAGAAAAGGATGGAATCTATACCGTTACCTTTGACGCAGGTGCTGATTTAACCTATCAAAGTGGTGGTACAAAAGAAAGCCATCCTAAGTTCCATATCACAATGGAAATTGATCCTGTAAAAAATGAATATACGATTACACGATGTGAAGC
>CADBUH010000241.1 GCA_902797775.1 uncultured Erysipelotrichaceae bacterium
ACTAGATAGTCTGGTTGATCGGAAAGAATTACATCATATTTTTCTTTTAAGCATAAATAAATATCGTTTTGATAAACATCAAAACCTTTATGAAAATCAACGAATTTAACCTTAACTGTCTTCTTATTACTCATATCCATACTATTTTATCATGACTTTCTAGATTGATAGAGTCTTTCCCATTTTTTTATATTCTCATGGATATCATAATCTGTTCCAATGACCCTATTCTTACGATCATATGGATTCTCTGTTTCTTTTTTAATTAAGTTAATCCATGAAGAGATATCTTCTTGTTGAATAGGTAAAAAGGATACCTTATCGGATAATTTTAAACTTGTTGTGACCGAGTTAGAGAATATTGTATAGAGGCCATTTGCTTGTGCTTCTAGACCAGATAAAGGAAATCCTTCACTTAAAGAAGGCATCACAAACACATCAAATGCAGAATAATAATCCGCAACATTATTAACCCATCCTGTAATCATTACACGACTTGATAATCCTAACCGTTGAATCTTTTCTTCTACTTCTTCTCGTTTTTGTCCATCCCCTACGATTAATAACTTATAGTTTTCATCTAATTGATTTAATACATCCAACATGTATACTTGATTCTTAATTGTCGTAATCATCCCTACCATACCGATCACAAGATCTTTTTCACTTAAATGATATTGTTCGCGTATCATTGTTCGCTTCTCTTGTGAGTAATTTAAGTTCATCGGATTGATTGCGTTTTCCATCACAACAAAAGGATGGTTTCCAAATAGGAATTGACCTGCTTTATCACTACATGCGATAAAATCTGTTGTATAGCGATTAATTTTATATTGCATATATTTTTTATAGAGTCGATATTTCAAACTATTATGGAAGTCTTGGGAAGCATGTGAATGAACAATACGAATTGGAATATTTAATTCATAAGCGATCTGCATTAAATATCCACTATTCAAATAATTGCAACTATGTAATACCGTATACTTCTTTTCATCATTTAACTTTTTGATAACTTCTTTACATCTTTCATAATGATCTTTTGGATTCTCTACTTCATAAATTTGACATCCTAAACTTTCAAAATAGTCTTGATATGTTTTATCTCCACCTTTATACATCAAAAGGTCAATATGAAATATATCCTTATCAATTTCCTTAATAAGTTCTTTTAATACGTTTGTAATACCACCATTTCCTAGTGAGCTATGTGCGAGTAAGATATTTATCATTATTTCTCCACCCTATATATTTCAAACCAATCATTATTAAAAATCAATGGATATTCTTGATTGACACAATAATCATGGAAGAACGTATAATCACTACGATTTTGGTATAAGACCATATAATCAACTCGATTTGCGACTTCTTCAATTGTTTCTTCATCCCCAATCATCGCATTCACATCTGTATTTAGATAGAGAACTCTTGGTTTCATGAAGTAAACACCCTCTCCTTCTTTCACGTTCTCTTTTACGAATTCATACATCTCCATGGATTGCGGAGAAGTTGCTTCATCAAGAGGAATCTTATGAAAACGCACAAGATAAATATGATAGAAATTATAAAGCATCATAAAGATCATTAAACTAATTAAGATCCCTTTCACGAAGGTTCTTTCCCCTACCATTTGATAGGCAAAATATAGTAAGAATGGGAATAATGGTAAAAGGTAGCGATGTCCTTGAAGTCCATTAAACACAAATAATACAAGCGCATTAATTACACAATAGAAGACAAGATATCCATCCATCTTAAACCGTTTCCACATTCCAATCGCACATACAATAAGGAATATCCCCACAAATAAGACGAGTCCTATTTCACTAGGTTCATATAAACTATTAAAGTTTCCAAAGAACTCTGTTAAGATGACTCCATTTCGAGTAATTAACCAAAGAATCGTTTTTAAATCTGTTGTGAATAAAGAACCATATCCATCTCCTGAAGGTAATACCACCTTTAATAAAACATAAAGGATTACAAATACTACATATGGAATAATTGCGACAAAGACTTTCTTCCAAAAGTCACCCATCGATTTATAATCATGATGGAAAATCACATGATAGGCATATAGTAAATCCATACAGCCAAGTGCCGCTAATGTACTAAAAGCTAAAGAACGACAACTTACTGCACAAAACACAAAGATTCCAATTCCTATTCCATAAGAGATTGTTCTTTCTTTCAAATATTTAAGAATGAATAAGATTGCTAGGAAGGTAAAGAATAAACATGGATAATCTGCATAAATCTCATTTGCGTATGTTATATAGCCTGTATTAATGGTACAAAAGAACGTTAATAAGAACGCATTCTTCTTAGAAGTTAATTCTAAGAAAATATAATATAAAACAAAAATAGAAGCGGCTAAAAATAGAATCCCTTCTAACTTAAACACAAAATAATTTAAACCAAATAGTTTATAAAGTGGAGCTAGTAATAAAGGTTCTCCCCAAGGATAAACAACCGTCCCCAATCCACTTGTGGTAGAAGTGGAATAGGTATAAATGGATTTTTCTAACCAGGAAGAGATTGTCCCAGTTGCTATAGCACGCGCTTGCGCAATATATTGGGCATGATCATCTCCCCAATTATGTCCTACCGTAAGTTCAAATAAAGAGAATACAAAAATCACAAACGCAAAATTCAACGCGATATTTCTTGAACTCAATTGACTATAACGAATGAGAAAGCGATTAAAAAATCTTTTCATTGTATTTGAAAATAGATACACAAGTGTACCTATTACAATCAAAAGATAAGCAAATGGAAAAGTAAAAATAATCACACAATACTCCTAAATTCGACTCTCTCTTTTATTCTTCTCTTCTCCACCTGTACGATGCGCTCCTTCCATATCTCCCTTTAAGACATGTTTAATAACTTCCATACGGAATCCTGCATCAATAAAGTCACAATGTTTACAGAATGGATAATTTTGTCTACCTTTCGCGATATCTTCACGTGCTTTACGATATTGTTTAGAGTTCCAACAATCCTTTAAAGACATCGTATTTAAATCTCCAAAATCAGTTACTTCAAAGTTATCACAACAACATAATCC
>CADBUH010000242.1 GCA_902797775.1 uncultured Erysipelotrichaceae bacterium
CAAACCTCAAAAGATTCATATAAACACAAAAAGAAAAGGGCTAATTCCCTTAACCTAATTACTTAGGTTTTTGGACAGCCCCTTTTTCTTCACAACATAAGAAATAGAAAAAAATTTTATTGAATCTTTAATTCACAACTTGAAGAAAGATGGAGGGAAGGAGAATCGTATGTTTGTCCAAGGAGAAATGAATTTGGATTAAAGGTATTTGGAGAAACTGGGTGTCTTTATTGCATAAATATGTGGTTTTATACTCATTACGAATGAGTTGCTCTACCAGCTGAGCTAAGTCGGCATTGCGTAGTAATTATTACCTTTCATAAGATGAATGTATAGTTGAAATCGTATTATAATAGTCCTTAGGAAGATAACGAAATATGACGAAGACAAACGACGCACAGTATGATCGTATGACGAAAACACCAGTCCTAAAACTAATTACAGTTTTAGCGATTCCTACAACGATAAGTATGCTAGTGACAACCATCTATAATATGGCAGATGCCTATTTTGTAGGAATGATTGGAACAAGTGCACAAGGTGCGACAGGAGTTGTGTTTGGTGTTATGGCTATCTTACAAGCCTTTGGGTTTATGTTTGGTCATGGTGCTGGTTCTAATATTTCTCGGAAACTAGGAGGGCATGATATCGAATCTGCACGAATCTTTGCGTCTACTAGTTTTTTCTTATCGATCTTAGTTGGAATATTGATTATGGTATTTGGATTACTCTTTATTAATCCTTTAATGCGTTTCTTTGGAAGTACCGATACCATTCTTCCATATGCTAGAACTTATGCGTTCTATATTCTTATTGCAGGACCTGCGATGACCTCTTCTTGTGTTATGAATAATATCTTACGTTATGAAGGAAAAGCCTTCTTTGCGATGATTGGTTTAACAACAGGAGGAATATTAAATATCTTTGGGGATGCTTTATTTATACGTTATTTTCATATGGGAATTGCAGGTGCTGGTTTATCTACAGCCATCTCACAATATATCTCTGCCATCATCTTACTAGTACCATATTTAAGAAACCATACACTAAGCTCCTTCCATATTAAATATGTTTCAAAGGATCCTGCTATTATTCGTAATATTATGATGACAGGTAGTCCTTCCTTGGCACGCCAAGGCCTTAGCTCATTTGCGACAATGGCCTTGAATGTATCGGCTGGAGTTTATGGAGATGCGGCCATTGCAGCAATGAGTATCGTAGGAAGAGTTTGCCATTTCTTATTCTGTGTTGCGATGGGAATTGGACAAGGCTTACAACCAGTTAGTGCCTTTAACTATGGTGCTGGTTTATTCTCACGTGTAAAAGAAGCTTTCTTTGTGGCAGTTGGTTTAGGGACAGTAATGATGCTTCTATTAGGAGTTGTTGGTTATGTAAATGCGGAAGGGCTAATAACCTTATTCCGTGATGATCCTGATGTTATTCGTATTGGAACACAAGCTTTGCGTTATCATTGTTTAAGTTTAGTAGTATTACCACTGGCGATGAATTCAAATATGTTATTTCAATCGATTGGAGAATCAAAAATAGCACTCTTATTAGCGTGCTTGCGAAGTGGGATTAGTTTTATTCCAACCGTATTTATATTATCTAATTTCTTTGGTTTATTTGGCGTTCAAATAGCCCAACCAATTGCGGATGTGATTAGTGTTGTATGTAGTGTTCCATTCTTAATTGATTTCTTCCGAAGACTACCAGAAGATCAACCTTCGGTTGCTTGATTTAACTTTATACAAATATCAATACACTGTGCGACATCTTTAACGATATATTGCGCACGGTTTTTTAATTCTTCTACACCATCTTCCATAGCGAAACAGTTTTCAGAATAGTAAAACATATCAATATCATTTAGTGAATCACCTATAACCGCTATCTCATAAGGTTTATATTGATACGTATTCATTAAATACTGAATGAAGATACCTTTATTAGCTAAAGGGTTTACGAGTTCAATACACGTAGGTGTACTCATTGTGATATATAAAATGTTTTCAAAAGATTGTTTGAGTTGTTCGAATAGGGTGGATGCCTTAGTTGAATCTTTTAAGACAACGGTCATCTTCATAGGAATCACTTCAACATTACCTTCTAGATAATCTTCAATGGTTTTATCTTTATAAACGGTACATATATCTGAAAGTTTAGATTCTTTATCATAAGCAGAAAGATCTAATCCTCCAGGATTATTAAAGATTCTTTCATTGTGAAGGGATTGAACTTGCATCATTCCATCATAATCCCAATGTGTATTCACAAAGGAAACAATTCCTTGCACAATCTCTTTCGTTAATGGATATGTAATTGGTGTTTCACCTTTATCATAGATAATTGCCCCATTAAAACCAGCTAAGATATGTTTCTCAAAGCCATATTTCTTTAAAATATAATTACTATAAGAAATCATACGCCCACTCGCAATAAAGAAATCGATACCAGCTTCTTGAACTCTTTTAAGAGCTTCTTCATTACGCTTGGTTAAATCAAAAACGGTTTCTCCATGCCCTGCAAATAGGGTTCCATCCATATCACTTACAATTACTTTAATCATATGTATTATCGTAACATAGAATTCGAAAATAGTTGGTTTCTTCCTTACATTTCAGAGTAATTTGAACAAAATTTAAGCGGGACTGAAATCACTTGATTTACCCCGTTTTTATTATGTTTTTCTTAGAA
>CADBUH010000243.1 GCA_902797775.1 uncultured Erysipelotrichaceae bacterium
ATATTTATCAATACCTTCATAGTTTTCAGGATGATCTGTGAATAAGATATAGTGAACGGTTGTGTCTAAATCATAACCCTTAGGTGCCTTTGTTTCCTCGATTTTATAGACTACATCAAAGAATGTAACGATATTCATGTCTTCGTCATAAGTGAAATAGATTACCCCATCATTATCTGTTTGAAGTTCATATACTTCACCGTCAATTGGAGTTAATTCACCAGTTTCTAGATTTACATTGAATGCGGTAAATTTGAATGATACACCACTTAACATTTTTGTGTTATCTTCGGCAGCATATTTAACAACTTTAATCCAAGGGAAATCATCGTTAATATGTGCACCGGCACGAGCTTGTTGAACTTTACCCTTTAGTCTATTTTCTGCTGAGAAACCTGTTTGTCCACGAATAATTACGCGGTTCATGGCATCATCGCCAGATAAATCTCCATCCTTTTTAGTGACAATCGCAGTATATTTAATAATAATATACTTTTCATCGGGAATTGTAATTTCAAGAGTCTTACCTGTTGAAGCAACGGAATAAGGAGAACCGGTTAAAGGTGTAGTGCAATTTGGGTCGTTTTCACCATCAAAGAATTGCATAGAACCTTCGTAATATTCGATGGATTCACCACGTGTATCTTCGATTGTTAATACACCTTTAGCTGGATCTATCTTCAATTTTTGTTTGTTTATTTCAAGAGTATATGTGACAAATTGTCCATTACGTTGAGAACCTTTTTTAATTACTTCATCTGTTCTACTTTGGGTTGCTTTTGCAGGTGGATAATTTGTGTCACCATCCCTATTGAGAGTTGCAGTGTTTGTGTAAACCATATAAGTTTTATTTACACGAGGATTAACTCTGGTTTGGTAGAAAAGATAAATGAATGATTTCTTTGTGATTCCTGCATCGCGCGGTTTATTAATGCGTAATGTAAATCCAGATGTTGAACTATTTGAAATAGTGTAATGACTTGGACTTATTTCTTCGCTAGAAGAAGGTAAGGTCTTACTGTCTGATACATATACATGTACAGAATTGTCTACAAGCGACATAGATGTTTGGTTTGTAGAATAAGAGAAATTGTCTCTTATTTCTATATAATTTTCTGCTTCTAATGGATAAACTCGTACCATCCATCCTATATAACCATGTGTTGCATCGACTTCTTGGCCTGTTACTTCTCTGTAATTATTATCGTTACTTTGTTTTTCGATGTATTTCTTTTCTAATTCTGCGTCACTTGAGTTATAGCGGTCTTTATCATCGTCAAGTTCGTTTTTCTTTGTACGAATTTGGCCTTCATTATAGAATAATCTAGTTTTATATTCGCCAGTTACAGGGTCTTGTTCAGGCATTGGTGCATTCGTAATGTATTTAATACGATATACAGCTTTAGTGTCTTGTGCTACACCATTTATAAACTCATAACCATCTGCTGGAAGAATATTGTTATTATTTGGATCACCTAAGAATTCAATATACCAGTTATATGAATAGTGCTCATCCTTTAAGTCCGCAACTAACCAAGGGTTATTTGGTTCATCATCAGGATTTATTTTGTTTTTAATGTGATCATATTTTGGTGTTCCCTTTACCAAAGTCCATTCTGAGGAAGGAATTGGTGCTTCTACTTCGTTTTCATCTTCTAATGTGACACGATATACTTCGATAGGATATTGAGAATCAAGTAATTCTAATCCTTTTTCCATTGCGTCATAGTAGCGAACATTTCTGCTAAATCCTTCATGAACTGTTAAATCAGAAGTCCATTCAAAATTACCATTAGGACCTAATTCATCACCGGTCTTCTTTACTTCTGGAACTGTTCCAGGGCCAATACCATCAGCGCTTCCTTCACCGGTCTTTTCATCTTCGCCTTCAGGGTCGCTGGCGATAGATGCGGTATTAGATAAACGTACTAAGGTGTAAGGGTTTGTAGATTTTGAGGAATACTCTATTTTTAATAAGTCGTAGAACGGATCAGGTAATGTAAATTCAAAGTAATTCTTTACATCTTGTCCATCATCTAATGTATCTTTCCAAGTAATAGTAAATGATTGTGTTCCGTTTGTGACAGTCATCCCACTATCTTGATCACCTGTAACTGTCCATTCAGTCCAAGTATTACCACCGTTTGTGCTTGTGGAAACTTTAAATGTTCCACGAACAAGTTCTTGTTCTTCACCCATTTCATCTTTTATAAACGTTCCACCAATATTAATGCCACCCCAAGTACCACTGTCTTTAGCGAATTTTCCTTCGTTATAATTAATGGTCCATATTACTTCATCAGGTTTATTGTTCTCAATATCACGAACTCCTTTTTTATTAGGGTTTTGCATTGTGTAAGAATCGATTGTAATCGCTGTATCGTTGAGTGGTGATGAAGGATCTGAAGGGTTAGCTGCATTGACTTCAACGTTGTTTTCAAAACGTCTTGTCATATCTGATAAAGCGCCTTCATCATCGTTTGGTAAGACTGCATTTAAATCCAAAACAACATAATATTGTAATTGTACAGTAGCAGATGTTGCTGCAGAGTCTAATTCATCAACTTTTATATGACTAATTGTACAGTCAAATGATTTTTGGTTTGGAGCGACTGTACATGAATTGTTCAAACGAGAAGTAATATCGTCACCATTGCTATTTTTCAAGCTGAAACCAGCAAAGGTTGTATTAGGAAGCGACAAGTAGTTATCAAAAGTATCGGTTACTTTAATATTACGAATTGTTTTATCGGATTCAGGATCCTTTGTTTTATATGTCGCTGTGATACTGGTTTGATACTTTAAGCGATATTTACCGTTTCCAAGATAGGTTAAATCTTCAAGTTTAGTAACTGTTTTACCATCTTCATCAGCGCTTGTAGTCATTAAACGTTTTGTAACTTTAAGACTTGTATTTGCTTCTTCTCTTTCTGGATCAAAATATCCAACTCCTTCAAAGTGGTAAGGAATATCTCCTATGTCATCCCAAAGGGTTTCTGTAACAGAACCTTCAATATTTACGAATGAAGTAAATGTAGTGGAGTGTGAAGATCTTGCTTTAGCCAAAAATTTTTCATTATAGCGAGCAACAATCTTATTATTTTCACGATCTACTTCGAAATTGCCTACCTCTTCTTTAGGGTTTTTAGTATCATAAATCTTTAATTGATCATCTTTGAAATCATCCCAATTCCACTTAATGCCGTCAGGAAGTGTATAAGTAAACTTTGTATCTTTTGTAATATCAGCTGGGTCATCAAAGTCGTCCATCTTAATAATCCAAACAAGGTTTACTTCTACTGATCTAGGATTTTCATCTAGTTTTTCAATGTGCTTTTGCATTTCTTGTGATGGGTCTGTTGTTCTATTTGGCAATGCAAATGTTTGAGATCCAAAACGAATATAAGTATATAATCCAGGATTATCATTTCTACCAATCAAATACTTATCCACTTCAATTGAATCAATTGGATTTCCTGCGCCAAGAAGCCCATTCCCTAACCTTGGAGCACCTAGTGTTTTCATCATTCGAATGGTATGTTCTTTAGAACGTTCTACATCAACTTGTCCAATACCAGAGAAG
>CADBUH010000244.1 GCA_902797775.1 uncultured Erysipelotrichaceae bacterium
AGTGGATGATGTAGAGATAACTGTTTCGGCTGAAGCAGGAGTATTCCCAGAAGGTTCTACACTTTCTGTAACGAAGGTTCCTTACTATGTAAAGAAACAAGTAACGGAAGCCATTGATCAAGTACGTGATGAAGAAAAGACGGTAGCCGTTTCTTATACCTTTGACATTAAAGTTTTAAAAGATGGAACTGAAGTACAACCTAAGGATATGAATAAAGTCAAAGTATCCTTCAAAATGGTTGAAGTACAGAATGAAAACTTAACAACAGAAGTTTATCATATTGATGATAAACAAAAAGAGATTACAGCTGAACAGGTTACACAACTTGAGACCGTTACGGAAGATAATGTTGTATCTGTAGAAACCGATGGTTTCTCAATATACACAGTTGAATTTACATACAAAAACAAGCAGTTTGTATTAGAAGGTGACGGGTATGTTCGTCTAGATGAAATTTTAGAAACGGTTGAATTATCAGGCGAAGTAGTATCATGGGAAATTTCTAATCCAGATTTATTTAATATCGTTATGGGTGGAGAAGACGAACCACACTTTGTCTATATTTATGAACCTGATGGAACACCAGGTGTTCAAGATGAAGAAGATGAAAACTATAGAAAAGTACAAGGGGAACGTATTGTATCAAGCGATTCTAACGGAACTATTCCTTGGGTAATTTCCTATCAACCTTTCACAAGCGAAGAATGGCTAGATGTTACAATGGCTGATGGTTCAACATATCGAATCGTTGTTACTGACGCTATTATGGACAGTGGCGCAAGAAATGAAAATATTCCTGGATTATCGCAAGGAGAGAATTTAACCAACTTCGCACCTTTGATTCCTGTTGCAGATATATGGGTAGATTCATCAAAGTTCTATGCAAGTAGTGGTACTGTTAATGGCACATGGGATGAATTTATTCCAGGAACATTGATGACTGCTACAAATTCACCTTTCAAGGAAGATTACCCAACAAATGAAGGTCAAAGCACAACTTCAACATATAGAGGAAGACATTTCGTTTACTATGATACATCAATCAAACCTCTTGATGGTTATATTGAAACAACAAGAACATCTAATGGCTCTACAGTGTATCAATCATACAACTACTTCGAAGGTTTGGTAGGTACATACGTTTGGAAAGATGCAGCTGTTAGATTAAAAGAAGATGGAACAGAAGAAAGATTAGATGTTTATATTGAATATTCAAATCCTTTAATCACACTTCAACCTACAGCTGGTGGTACAAGTGAATCCACTTTCATAGTAACAAATCCAGAAAACATTAATAAATGGGACACTGATCGAAGAGTTGGTTTATTTGGTGGTAATGCGGTCACAGCAGGTGCCAGAGAATATAAAGAATCATCAGGAAAATACGAAGGATTTAGTGAAAGATATGGTCTACAAATTACCGCAAGACCATATGTAAAAGATAAAGCCGGAAATATTGTAAATGCCAAGATTTATTTCCCGATGGTTGACCTTGATGTTAATAGAAGTAATGTCGGTGGATTCTCTGGTTTCTATAGAGCTAATTCACTTTTAGATAACTATGACCCTACTTTAAGAAGATATTCGGAAGGTTCATTAGTTAATCAAGGGCTTGTCATAAACTCATCAGGAGATAGATTGTATATACCTGGTTCAGATGGAACATATAAATCTATTGTAGGTTATGACAATGGAAGCTATAGAATTAGTTCTGGTGCATCCGGCGATCCTGACCCTGGTACTTTTAATACTGGCTATCTTGCCTTAATTCAAAATGGTGAATTTTCAACTACTGTTACACAATCAGGTGGTACTAGTGCAGGTTCAGTTATTACCTATGTCATGGCAGGTAGTGATTATAACTATCGTTTAAGACACAGCACAGAAACTCTAAAGCCAAACAGTCAACCAGAGACTGACGGAACAAAGGGTGGTACAATTCGTACAACTCGTGAAGGTAACCATAACGGTGAACTTAACGATGGTCAGATTATCGAACCTTCTATGATTGCTTCTGCCGTTGGTCAGACTATTGTTTATACATTTATTCCTAAGCCAGGATACGCTTTAAATGCAGTCTATGTATGGAAAGATGATGATAAAACTACACTTGATTTCCCAACAATTGAGAAAATGAAAGAAAGCGACAAACTTGTTGAGGGTGATGGTACAAATAATACATTCGTAGCACACGACGATAATCATGATGGAATTGTTGATCGTTATACATATTCGTTCGAAGCTATCAATGAAGATAATGCGATTCACGTTGTATGGGTGAAAACATCTTTAAGCATTAGAAAAGCAGTTACTGGATCTGGTGCGGTAAAAGACAAATTTACATTTATTATCAAATCATGGGGCGACTCAGATGAAGACGGTGTTGATGAATATATCGATTTTGCGAATAATCCAGATATGGGGCCTTTAGCTTCAAGATTTACAAGTATCGGCAACAATCTATATCAATTTACGCTCGACAGCGGAGAAATGATAAATATCCCAGAGGGAGTTATTCCTTTTGGTTTTGAATATGAAGTTGAAGAAGTTCAAGTTGATGGAAAATACGGAACGTTAGATGGATGGTCTCCAGTGGGTGCTACTGTACAAAGTGGCTTGCTTACAGAGGGAAATCCTCATGGTAAAGCTAACTTTACCAATAAGAGAAAAAAGATAACAGACCCTGATAAGACTTTAACTGTCAAGAAAGTTTGGGAAAATGATGTCGAGACTATCCGTCCAACAAATATAACTATAAATATTCATAATTGCGTTGTAGCGTTAAATGTTAACGATTATGCGCTTAGATATCAAATCTATAATTTATTTGGTGGTCAAACTCAAGCGAGAAATCAATTGACTGGTTTTAAATATGGTACAAAAGCAGCTGCAGAAAGCGCAACAAATAAATACGTTTTTGAAGGTAGTGCTTTAACATTTGGAGATACCCCTGTCACTATCTATAAAGAAGGCACAGATCTGTATATTTACAGTGATGCAGAAATCTACTTCGATGGCTCAATGGCAAGTTTATTCTATGGTTGTACAAATTTAAGTGATATAAGTGGTTTAGCAAGAATACATACTGACTTCGTCACTACATTTAACGGAACTTTCTCAGGATGTCTAAATCTTACTAATTTAGCACCAATTGCAGATTGGAATACCGCAAGTGCTACAAGTATGTCTCAGATGTTTATGGGTACTGGAACTACAGCTTCAAACTGGTCAAAACTTACTGATTTGACTCCTCTTGCAGACTGGGACACAAGAAATGTTACTAACATGTCTCAAATGTTTAGATATTGTAATGTATCCGACCTTTCACCTATTGCAGGATGGGATGTTAGTAGAGTTACATCCATGAATTACATGTTCCAATATACTAACACTGCACTTGTTGATAATACTGCTCTTGCAGCGTGGGACCCAGGTCTTGTAGCTGGTTGGACTAACGTGTTCAGATATTCGAATGGCGCAACAACAGGAAATTTAACAACCCAACAAATAGCTAATCTGCCAGTGTTCACAAAGAGAACTGGTACTTGGAACAATGTTGGCACATATACTGGTGTTCAAGGAACCCACCAAAGTACATCACCATCTGTAAAGCCAGTAGATACTAAAACGACAAGATTAAATGAAGCAGGTATATCAATGAGTCAGACCGCACATGATGTAGATCCTAGTGATACAACAGGAAATACTTGGATATATGAATTTGAAGTTCCTGCAGATTCATTTTGGAAAATCTGGGAAGTATTACCTGATGGTTATGCTCCGTATTATTCGATAAATGAAGTCACTTATCAGGCGCCAGGGGAAGAGGAAACAATTATTGAACCAAGCCAAGAAAAAGGACAATATGGTACTGAAAGTAATCCAGTAAGTGGAGCAGTTGCTCAATCAGTTACTACAATAACAAATAAACGTAATACGCATGTTTTAAAAATTAAGAAAGATGCTACATCTAGTACGAATGAAAAATTTACGTTTAATTTAAAATTATGGTCAGTTGCAGAAAGTAATACCTATGATTTACCAGATGACCATCCAAAAATTAGAGATAATGTAATTAAAAAAGTTGGTCCTGGCACTTATGAATTTACTTTAACTCCACCAGGCACGGAATCACTAGTACTTCCTGCAGGTATTCGTTATAGAGTTGTGGAAGCTCCACTTCATGGATGGACTTTAATTTCAGAGCACGATACGGTTGGCTTATTAAATAGAGATAAAGAAGCATCTTTTGTGAATGCAAAAAATGAAGCTTTAAAAGTTATCAAACTTTGGGAAAACGACTATGATAACAATGCTGTCATGAAGAATAGACCTACTGGTGCAAACTCTCTAGGTATTAAAGTCATTACACAGGATAATACAACACGTTGGAAACAAACAGGTCCATCTATTTTAACTGATATTGTTGGTACAGAGCCTCAACAACAAGCATATTTTGAAATAAAACGTCTTTATGAAATATCAAATATTATTCCAGAGTTAAAGTCCTATGATGGTGAAACTGATATTCCAACTACTGCACCACGAAGAATTTATGTAGAAAATCCAGTAGGTGTTATTACTACAGTTGGTGATTATATAGTTGATACAGTTGCAGGAAATACAGGTCAATTAACTGTGTATCCTGTGGTAAATGTGCCATTTGAACATACCTATACGCAACCAGATTATTTCATGGAAGATGATGGCGCAGGTGAATGGGTATATGAATTTAATATCCCAACTGCGAATAATATTTTAAGCGTTGAAGAAACGAACGTTCCTTCTTACTATCAAAAATTTGAAACGACTACGGACGCAAATGGACAAACTGTCTATAACATTGTGAATACATTAGATGTTAGAGATTTAGAGATTTCAAAAGAAACTGTAGATGATGAACCTGGATTATTCCAATACGGAATTAAATTCTATTTCAATACAGATACATCAAAGCGCCATCCAATTAAAGTTGGGCACTCTCAATTTATTATTGATGAAGATGGTGAAGGGAATGAATTTGTAGAATACGAGTTATTCTTTGAAAATGGTGTAACCTTTAATGGTAAAAATGTTTCTGGAATGAATATTTGTATCAATGACGAGATGGTTAGTGGCACATTAACAAAACAAGAAAGTGATGTGATTGTTAATGTATTAAGAGACTTAGCAGAAAATGCAGATTCAAAGATTTACCCTGTTGATGCTGAGTTTACGAGACATCATCAAACAGCCCTAACCTTAGCTGATTTAGGTATTCAATGGAATGGTCAAGATTCAGAAACTATTTATGTTGAACAAGATGCTTCTGTAGTAAAAGATATGTTTACAACAGGACGTAGATTGGATTGGTTCATTATTCCAACACCTGGACAAGATGAAGTTATTTCTGTTCGAACACCATATACATTAAGACGTGAAACAACTACAAAGAATGGAATTACATATCCTAAACAAGTTCCAAATGGTGTAACTGGTGGGGATGGTACTTACTATTTCACATTACGTAATGGTGAAAAGATTGTCTTCAATGATTTACCAGTTGGTGTTTCTTATGACATTGTTGAAATGAAGAAAGTTGGTTGGGATCTAATTGAAACAGTTAATGAAAGTGGAACCATGGATGATAAGAATGATAATTCTGGAAAGATTAGTGAAGTCTGGGATTATGCTGGCACGAAATATTCAAGCAGAAGTGCTGCTGAAACAGCTGCATTAAACGCCATCAATGAAGATTCTTCTAGTGGTACTACAATCTATACAAATACTGCTACATTTACAAATAAAGATGAAGCAATTGCTGCTTCTATAATTAAAAACAATAATAATACATGGGCATATAACGGAGTCAATTATCCGACTTATGATGATGCAAAAGATACTGCTATAGCAGATGCAGAAAATAGTAATAATAATGATTATACATATGCATATGGTGGAGATATATTCTATAGCCGTGGAAAAGTAGAAGTGATGGCTATTAATGATATTGAAACGTTTGAACAAGATGGTACAACTTGGTATAGATTCGGCAGTGATGTATATGCAACCTATGAACAAGCTGTACAAGCAGCTAAAGCTGCAGTAACTGTTTCAGGAATTGGACCAAATGAAGTATACGAATATAATGGAACTTCATACCCAACTTATTATGCTGCTGATCAAACAGCACAAAATGAAATTAATCCTATACCTGGTAGTGAACCTGGTGAATATACGTATGAATATAAAGGTATAGAGTATAGCACTTATGAAGAAGCGTATGAAGTTGCGATTTCTAACATCATTAGACACGATACGAATACCTATACATATGATGGTGTTACATATAATACACTTGTTGAAGTTGAAGATGCAGCTTTAAAGAAAATTAGTGCAAATAGCGATAATACATATACTGTAAATCGTCAGGAATATCCAACCTATGCAGCAGCTAAGCAAGCTGCAGAAGCCCTCATCACGACGACCACATCAACTTCAGGAGAAGTATATACCGTTAATGTGCAATATGATTCAATTTATGAAGCACAAAAGGCAGCGAAACTCGCAATCACAAAAGATCCTTATGAACCTCGTATATCGAAATTTAAGAACGAAAGAGAAAAAGGAACGATTAAGGTTATTAAAGAAACAGAAAATGATATAGATGGTGAATTTACCTTTAGGATGACGACGGGTAGAGTTGTGGAACCTGAAAACGTTAAAGATAAAGATGGCCAACAACTTGCGATCACAAAAATATATCCGGAAAACGAAACCAGAAAAGAAATAGCTATTACGAAAGTTGAAAAACATAATACTTATACAGAATTCTTTACCTCAACAGGTATCGTGTATAAGATGACGGATGAAATTGGTTCAAATAATGAAGTAATAAGAAAAGTCTATCGAAATAACGAAGAGATAGAGACATTTAATATTGTTTATCCACAAGAATTTACAGATGTAAATGGAATGAACTATAAGTTTGTATCTACAAGTACACAACAAGGTGATGATATTGTGGTTACTTGGAAATTAGTAATTGATACAACAACCTTTGAATTCAAATTAAAGAATAATGAATTCGCAACAATTTCCGGTATTCCTTATGGTTCGAAAGATCGAATCTTAGAAATCGAAGATGAAAATGGAGATCCAATAGGTGATTATTGGAAACTCAAATCGATTGATGGCGATGAAAGAAATATAACACTAAGAATTAAGGATACCGATTATTACGGCATTGAAAGAACTATGCAGACAGATGATGTTGTTGAGCATGTATTCTTAAATCAAAAATATAAACATGATTTAACAGTAGAAAAGAAAGTTACTGGTAATATGGGTGATCGCTATAAAGAGTTTGCCTTCACACTTACCACAGAAAATCCAACAATATCAGAAGATGAAATGGTTATTACTAGACCTGATGAAACAAAGAAGCGACCTGACCAATCTGGTGGATTGTATTATCAAACAGATGAGTTCCTAGTATTCCATTTAACAGAATATCCAGTTATCGCATATGCGGATGGAACAGGATCATTCAATGTATTGTTAGCGGATTATAGAGATGACGAGTTAATTAAAGGCGCAGACCGTAATGCAGAAACATTACTCTTCTCATCTGACTATGCATTGGTAGCTTATGTTGATGATCAACAAACAACACACCTCTTTGAGTATATCGATGGAGAAGCCAATTGGTATGTTTACGAGAATACTCCACTAGAAGATATTACATATGAAGCTAAGTTCAAATTAAAACATGGAGATTCAATCACCTTTAAGGATTTAAGAAATGAAGAAAGATATATTTTAGAGGAAGATGATTACTCAGGTATCTCATATATCACTAGGGTGGATGATAAACTAGGTAGAAAAGTAGATAAACAAATCATTAATTATACAAAACATGTCTATGAGAATAAACGACATGCGATTGTACCTACCAAAGCATTTGGTGGAATGATTACACCTATGATAGGTCTAATGATGATAGCGATATTCTGGTTCATCATGGATTATAGAAAAAAGAAAAAGATATTGGATGAAGAACTAGATGAGTGAGGAGAAAAAGATTGAAGAGGTAACAATAGAAGAAAAAAAAGAAGATTCTATTGAACCTAAGAAGAAAACCAAAAAAGGTTCTAACAGTGGGAAGAAGAAAGGGAGAAAACTTAAGAGAAGATTAAAAGAGTTAATCCTTAAAACAGTTCTACTCATTGTGGGAATAATATTACTGACAACTGTATTCTTCAGTGTACACCTCAATAGAGGAAATGGAATGTATCCTAGTTTAAGAGATGGGGATCTAGTGATTACCTATCGCTTAACAAGAACTTACATGAGTGATCATGTATGGGCGTATAAGTATGATGGTGAAACATACTTTGGAAGGATTGTGGGTGTACCAGGAGATGTCATAGATATGACAGGGGATGGATATTATCGAATTAATGGAAATGTACCATTCGAAGATCAATTCTATGAGACAAATCCTTCGAGTGGACAAGGAGTGAAATATCCTTATACAGTACCTGAAGGAAGTGTATTCCTACTAGGAGATTACAGATTACAGACAGATGATTCTAGGAACTTCGGAGCAATACCAACCGAAGATCTGATAGGAGAAGTCGTTCTAACATTCCGAAGAAGGGGCTTCTAATTAAATGGTATTAATATATAAATAAGAAAGGAAAAAGGTATGAAAAAGTTTTCTAAAGTATTAGCTTCATTACTTACAGTGGTAATGATGCTAACGGGTGTAACTTCAGTAATCGCGGATGAAACTTATACATCAATTACTGGAGAAGATACCACATTTATCAAGTACTTAATCACAAATGTTGGGCAAGTAGTGCCTAATGTGACTTTTAAGTATGAAATTAAACCTGCTGATGGAGTTGTAGCAGATGATGGAATTATGGAAATTCTTCCAGGTGTAATGGATGATGGAGAAGGTGGAACTAAAGTTAGTGTAACGGATGCAGAATTCCCAAATGGAACTCCTTCTTCTGAAGTTGATGATGTAGATAAACCTAATATCACTTTAGCTGCTGGTAAGGTTTATTCTAAACGAGAAGTCACTGTATCCTTAAGTAATGCAGTATTTTCTGAACCAGGTGTATATCGCTATATCATTACAGAACATGAGGTTGAACAAGATATTGAAGCTCTAGAATATGATACACAAGCCGAAGAACCAGGTAGTATGGTGAGAGTTCTTGATGTTTATGTAGTAGATAATGGCAATAAAGAATTAGAAATAGGTAGTATTGTATTACATGAAACAGAAACAGTTATCGCGACTACTAGTGATAATGGATCGATTGACGAAAAAGCAGAACGCGTAGAAACGAAATGGGCTATTTCAGATGAAATCACAGATGATGGTAGTACATATCCAAAATACGACACAAGAGAAGAAGCAGAAGCAGCTTTAGCAAATAAGAGATCGGATAGAGAACAAGGTCATTACGATCAAGATATTCTTGATACACAAGAGGCAATTGATGCTCAAGAAGTTGTTGTGCAAGATGCACAAGATGCGTTAGATGCTCAAAAACCAAATGATTATGACGATGTTGTAAGTGCTATAGCAAACCTTGAGGCTCAAATAGCTACATTAGAAGGTGAATATGACGAATTAATGCAAGAGCTTATTGATGCAACAGATCCTGCTGAAATCACAAGAATAAGAGCTTTAGTGGATGCAAAGAAAGAAGAAATTGTTAATGCACAAGCAGCATTGTCTATCGATCAAGGAAAAAAGGAAACATATGATACAGACCTTGCTCCATATATTCAAGCGTTGAAAGATGCACAAAATGAGTTAACACGTCTACAAGAATTACTTGCTGAATTGCAAAGAAAACATAATGATGCAACAGTAGAAGTTGTTGAAGTAATTTATATTCTTAGTGACAAGAGTGCTGGATATGTAAATGAAATATCAACTTATAATTTAGAGTTTGGTAAAGAAGTTACTGGTAACCAAGGTTCTAAAGATAAGTATTTCAAATTTACAGTAAAAGTTGAAAACTTAAGAAAGAAACATTATCGTCTAGCAAAAGATGATGAAACTGATATTGCTGATGCGGCTGATGGAACAGATGCATTCTGTGACAAGGATGGACATGCATTCGCTCCAGGAACTCTTGTTATTGAGATTGAACCATCAACAATTTCATTGGAAGGTAATTGGGAAAAGAATCCTACAAAGACAGCAGCTACAATTTATGAAGCTCCAGAAATGGTAACTGCAAATAATGTTACTCAACTAAAAGCAGATGATAGTGGTGTAATTGAACATGTATTCTATCTAAAAGATGGAGAATATGTAAAATTAGTTGATTTACCAACTGGCGCAAGATATACCGTTACTGAAGTAGAAGAAGATTATAAGAAAACGAATGGTACAGATAAGCCTGCTGATACTGCAGAAACAGATGCAATTCAACAACAAATTAGAGATGTTAGAGCAGAAATCCAAGCTAAACAAACAGCTGGAGAAGATACCACAGAGTTAGAAGCACAACTTGCTGAACTTCAAGCACAACTTGAAGCACTGCAATCAAAAGTTCATGATGATCCAACATCAGGGACATTAAATGGTGATAGCGGTAACGTTTATACTGGTTACACAAATACACGGGATGGTATCCTACCAACTGGTGTAGCAGTTGCTGCTGGTGCAGGACTTGTTATGTTAGGTATTGGTGCTGTAGGTATGCTCTTATTCGGTAAGAGAAAAGAAGACGACGAAGACGAAGACTAATTCATACTAGATCGATACAGGAGAGATGATTCTATAGATGAAGATAGTGAAAACTCTTGATAACATTGTTGATAATATTTATAGAATCATCTTTATCCTGATAATGTTGATTGGTCTTTACTATGTGTATGACACAATCTATGTTTTCTATAATGCGGCTGGTGGTAGAGAACTATTTGGGTTTCGATTAAATAGTGCATCAGTCACAAAACCTTTAACGAAAGACCATATTGCTTGGTTGAAGGTTGATGATACGAGTATTGATTATCCGATTATGCAAGGAGAAACCAATACAAAGTATCTTAATAAAGATCCTTATGGGGACTTTAGTTTAGCGGGTTCTATCTTCTTAGATAGTCGTAATGCGAAAGATTTCAGTGATAGTTATAACCTTTTATATGGACACCACATGGCGAATGGTTTCATGTTCGGTGCGTTAGATGCATATGAAGAAAAAGATTATTGGGAAGATCATAAGACAGGTACGATAACTCTTAAAGATGGAACAGTCTATGATATTGAAATATTTGCGTGTGTATTAACAGATGCGAATGTCTCTCAAGTATTTAATCCAGAAGGGTCTGATAACTTATTTGCGGTTTTGAACCCAAATCAATTCTATGCACAACCTAAGAATAAACATATTGTAGCGTTGTCTACTTGTTTAGAGCCGGGTAGTACTAGAAGAACAGTGGTATTTGCCACGATGGAATTAGGAAAGGCGAAAGATGAAAAAGGTAATTAAACTACTTTCAATCTTAATGCTATGTTTATC
>CADBUH010000245.1 GCA_902797775.1 uncultured Erysipelotrichaceae bacterium
ACAGTTTGGCCGACTATATGCCTGTATAAACTATTAAGGCCAAGAAAGGAAATTATTATCTAACCTGACCTAATTAGATAATACGAGGGTGTATGAGAACTTATATCATACGAAGAGTATTGCAGATGATTCCTACTCTATTTGCGGTCTCTTTTCTAATCTTCTCTTTACTATATGTCACACCAGGTGATCCTGTCCTTCTTGTATTAGGTGCAGGAGAGCAAAGAGGAATCACGCCAGAACTATATGAACGTACCAAAATAGCTTTAGGTTTAGATAAGCCATTTTTAGTACGTTATTTTGATTTTATCTGGAAAGCTTGTAGGGGAGACTTAGGCGTTTCCTACGCAACTGATCAAGATGTCTTTAAAGAAATCATGTTACGGATGCCTGCGACTATCCAACTAGCCATAGCGTCTCTAATTTTAGGACTACTAATAGCCGTTCCTTTGGGGATTTTAGCAGCGACACATCATAATAGTATCTTAGATAACCTCGCAACATTCTTTGCGACGATTGGTGTATCATTGCCAAAGTTCTGGTTTGCGCTAGTCATGATTATTTATTTCTCCTTAAAGTGGAAAATCTTCCCAAGTAGTGGAATTGCCTATATTTCAGAATCTGGAATTGGAGAATATTTAAGACATATCTTCTTACCAGCTTTGTCACTAGGCATTGGTTTAGCAGCTTCCCAAATGCGTATGATTCGTTCGAGTTTATTAGATGTCTTTGGACAAGACTATATTCGTTTTGCACGATCCAAAGGTCTAAAAGAAAGAGCGATTATTTGGGGACATGCGATTAAGAATGCGATGATTCCAGTTGTCACAATGCTAGGTGCAGAAGTAGGTGGTTTATTAGGTGGTGCTGTTGTAACAGAGAGTATTTTTGCGTGGCCTGGCGTAGGAAGGTTAATAGTGAACTCAATTGGGAAACGTGACTATCCTATGATTCAAGGTTCAACCTTATTATTCTGTTTATTATATTTAGTGATTAATCTTTTGGTGGATATCACATATGCGTGGTTGAATCCTAAGATTAAGATTGAATAAAGGAGGATGGAAGTATGAGTGAAAATAAAGAACACGTAACGGAAATCCTCAATGAAAATGTTGAAGCAGAAGCCTTATCTACAACAACATACATGCAGGATGTAATCCGTAGTTTTAAAAAGAATAAACTTGCGGTAATTGGTTTAATTATCGTCATAATTATTGTCATTATGGTTTTAGCTGCACCTTTATTAACGAAATATGATCCTATGTTAGATATTAATCTAAAGGAAATGTTGATAAGACCTTTCACAAATCCAGATCATATTTTAGGAACTGATGACTATGGACGTGATATTTGGACAAGATTAATTTATGGAGGAAGATCCTCTGTATTAATTGGTTTGACAGTTGCCTTATTATCTGCAGCTGCAGGTATCTTTATAGGCTGTATAGCAGGTTATTTTGGAGGATGGGTAGATTCCTTACTCATGCGTATTACCGATATCATGATGTCATTCCCATTCTTAGTTATTGCGATTGCGATTATGGCAGTATTAGGAAATAGCCAAGCAAATGTTATCTTAGCTTTATCGATTGTGAGTTGGCCTCCATTTTCACGTTTAACACGTGGACAAGTTTTAGCAGTCAAAGAACAAGAATATGTAGAATCTGCACGAGTTGCGGGATTTAGTGATATGCGTATTATGATGCATCATGTTCTTCCAAACTGTTGGGGACCAATCATCATTGAATTAACGTTATCGGTTGGTGGTGCAATTTTATCTGCTGCTTCTTTAAACTTCTTAGGTATGGGTGGAGATTCCGCAATGCCTGACTGGGGGATTATGTTAAACCAAGGGCGTAATTACCTCCAACAAGCACCATACTTAACCTTTATTCCGGGTCTAGCAATTTCAATTACGGTATTAGCGATTAACTGGATAGGAGATGGATTGCGTGATGCATTCGATCCAAAGTTGAGGAAATAGTTATGGCAAAATATTTAGAAGTTGAAAATTTAAAGACATACTTTAAGACCCAAGAAGGAATCGTAAAAAGTGTAGATGGAATATCCTTCTCGATTGAAGAAGGAAAAACCTTAGCATTAGTAGGGGAATCTGGATGTGGTAAGACCGTTACTTCTTTATCGATGATGCAACTACTACCTAAGAATGCCATCCTAGAAGCAGATAAATTACTCATCAATGGAAAAGATGTCATGAAGATGACAGATACAGAGAAAAGAGAGATGCGTGGTACGGATATCTCTATGATCTTCCAAGAACCAATGACCTCTTTAAATCCGGCTTATCGTATTGAAAAACAATTAGGAGAAGTATTTAAACTTCATAATCCGAATCTTTCAAAGAAAGAAATCTATGAGAAATCTTTACAGATTCTATCACGTGTAGGTATTCCAAACCCAGAAGAAAGAATCAAAGCATATCCTCACCAATTATCTGGAGGATTACGTCAACGTACAATGATTGCGATTTCGCTAGCAGCACAACCAAAACTTGTTATTGCGGATGAACCAACAACCGCATTAGATGTAACCATCCAAGCACAGATCTTAGAACTCTTAAAAGATCTTCAAAAAGAATTTAATATGAGTATTCTATTAATTACCCATGACTTTGGAGTTGTATCTGAGATCGCAGATGAAGTTGCGGTTATGTATGCAGGAAAGATTGTTGAACAAGGTTCTCTTTATGAAGTGTTCAATGATTCTTGGCATCCATACACAAAACGTTTAATTAATTCCATTCCAGGAATTAAAGTCAACCGTGGTGAACGCTTAGAATCCATTCCAGGAACTGTTCCAAATCCACTTCGTTTACCAGAAGGATGTCGTTTCGCACCGAGATGTGAAGAGGCATGTGAAATCTGTCATAAGAAAGAACCTGGTATGACAAAGATTGGAGAACACTTAGTAAGTTGCTTTTTGAAGGAGGGTCAAACAAATGAGTGAGAATAAAGATATTCTAGAGATTGAAAACCTCAAAGTTTACTTCCCAATTAAAGCAGGTGTTATGCAAAGAACGGTTGGTCATATTCGTGCCGTTGATGGCGTTAGTTTTAAGATTAATCGTGGTGAGACATTAGGACTTGTTGGAGAGTCAGGTTGTGGTAAGACAACGATTGGACGTGCCATTGTACGTCTTAATGAACCAACAGAAGGAAAGATTCTTTTTGAAGGAAAAGA
>CADBUH010000246.1 GCA_902797775.1 uncultured Erysipelotrichaceae bacterium
TGTGAAGCTTGCCAAGGAGATGGTATTAAAACAATCTCTATGAACTTCTTACCAGATGTTTATGTTCCTTGTGAAGTGTGTCATGGGAAAAGATATAATGATGAAACTTTACAATGTACATTCAAAGGAAAAAACATTTATGAAGTATTAGAGATGACCATTGAAGAATCTCTAACATTATTTGCGAATCATCCTAAGATTAAGAATAAACTTCAAACTTTATATGATGTAGGTTTAGGATATCTAAAACTAGGACAATCATCTGTAACTTTATCAGGAGGAGAAGCACAACGTGTTAAATTAGCTTCCGAACTTCAAAAGAAACCTACAGGGAAAACGGTATATATTTTAGATGAACCTACAACTGGTTTACATACCGATGATGTAAAACGTCTTATTGCGGTATTACAAAGAATTGTAGATTCTGGTAATACAGTAATCGTAATTGAACATAATTTAGATGTGATTAAGAGTGCCGATTGGATTATCGATTTAGGTCCTGAAGGAGGAGACAATGGGGGAGAACTCATTGCGGAAGGTACTCCAGAAACAGTCGCTGAAAATCCAAATTCATGGACAGGACAATATTTAAAGAAGGCACTAACTTGGACAAAAGAGAAAGAAAAGAAACACAAGAAGAAAGACTAAATAAGGAGGGAATATTTATGTCTGGTATTGAAAAAGTATGTCAATTTTTAAAAGATTGTGGAACGTATTATCTTGCGACTGTGGAAGATGATCAACCTCGTGTAAGACCTTTTGGAACAATTCATCTTTTTGAAGGAAAACTTTATATTCAAACAGGAAAAGTTAAAGAAGTTTCAAAACAAATTGAAAAAAATCCAAAAGTAGAAATTTGTGCATGTAAAGATGGACAATGGTTACGATTAGCTGGAACACTCGTCGATGATGATCGTATTGAAGCAAAACAAAGTTTATTAGATGCTTATCCTTCATTAGGTCAAATGTATAAAGCAGATGATGGAAATACCCAAGTGTTATATTTCAAAGATGCGAAAGCTACTTTCTATTCCTTTGGTGGAGAACCAGAAGTTATTGAGGTAGGCTAATGGATTATTTAACACTGAATACAGGTGCTAAGATTCCACAAGTTGGATTTGGTGTATTTCGAATTCCAGAGAAGGATATTTGTAAAGAAGCTGTCTATAATGCGATTAAAGTAGGTTATCGTTTATTTGATACAGCAGCTGTATATACCAATGAAGATGCATTAGGAGATGGAATTCGCCAAGCAATCGAAGAAGGTATTGTTACAAGAGAAGAACTCTTTATTACTTCAAAACTTTGGGTTCAAGATATGGATTATGAAGCAGCGAAGAAAGGGATTGAGGCTTCGATTAAGAAACTAGGCTTTGATTATATTGACTTATATTTATTACACCAAGCAGCACGGGATTACTTTGGTGCGTGGCGTGCCATGGAAGAAGCCTATAAAGAAGGTAAACTAAAAGCCATTGGTGTATCTAATTTCTATCCATGGATTCTAACAAACTTCTGTGAAACGGTAGAAGTTATACCAGCAGTTAATCAAATTGAAATGCATCCTTGGTTTGTGCAAGAAGATGCCTTAAAAGAAGCGAATCGCTATGGTGTTATAGTAGAAGCTTGGGCACCACTAGGTGGTGGACGCTATAGTCCGGATGATAGTGAAATCATCACATCCATCGCAAAGAAATATGGTAAGACACCTGCTCAAGTTGTCTTACGATGGAACCTTCAAAGAGGGGTTATTGTGATTCCGAAATCAACCCATTTAGAAAGAATCCAAGAAAATTTCGATTTATTTGATTTTGAATTAACAGAAGATGAAATCAAAGAAATCTCAACTCTAGATATGGGTTATGGGGATACAAGAACGAAGCATTTTGACCCAGATTTTGTCAGAATGATTATCAATAATAAAATTCATGATTAGTTCGAAACATACCTTCGGGTATGTTTCTTTCTTTTATAATTAGAGAGGTGTTTGCATATGGTATAATGACAGTGGTTTCTAGATTATTTTTGAAACTTCCATAACAATATAATAGGAGGATGCGAATATGGAGATTCAACAACTAAAAGAACATGCGAAAAATGTTCGAAAGAA
>CADBUH010000247.1 GCA_902797775.1 uncultured Erysipelotrichaceae bacterium
ACGGTCAAAGTTTAAACCTGCCCAATCAGCTGGATAAATACCATGAATGTTACCGATACCAGCAGCTAAGAAGTCTACGCCTAATGCAGCGATTTGTGCACATTCTTGTGGATTAGCTAATTCACCATTGGATGTTACACCATCTTCTGTACCACCAATACCACCAACTTCACACTCTACAGAGATACCTTTAGAATGAGCTAATTCAATGATTTCTTTTGATTTTTCTAGGTTTTCAGCTAAATCATAGTGAGATCCATCAAACATTACAGATGTGAATCCAGCTTCAATACATTCCTTAGCACCATCGAATGTTCCATGGTCTAAGTGAATCGCTACAGGAACTGTAATGCCCATCTTATCATGAACGTTACGAACCATATCAACAACGTTCTTGAAGCCACACATATATTTACCTGCACCTTCTGATACACCTAACATAACTGGTGATTTTGCTTTTTCACAGCCCTCTAATACAGCTTTAATCCATTCTAAATTATTGATGTTGAATTGAGGAACTGCATAATGGCCTTCATGAGCCTTTTTAATCATTTCAGTTGCGGATACTAATGTCATATATTTGCCTCCTATTCGCAACTATTATCATAGACCATTTTAAACATAAAAAAAAGCACTCAAGTGCTTTTTCTTAATATTCATCTTCTCCCTTTGGTAGGTCTAAAGATTCATCTTCATCTTCACGATCTTCAACATCGTCATCCCCCTCTAATAGAGAAGCTGCATCCGAGTGAACCTCTTCAAATTTACGACGATTTCTTAGATCCCATTTATTCCCTTTTAGAGAAGCGAATCTACTGTCGAGCATAAGTTCTGAATAGAACTGCGCTTTTTTACGGTCTAATTTCTCCTCAGGTATCTTAAGAGATTTCGATACCTCTTGCCATAAACGCGCAAACTCAACTTCTTTTTTTCTTTTAGACATGCAATGATATGCAATGTCCGTCATACTTTCATTAGCTGTCACAGACATTTTTTATCTTACTCTCCTTATAAAATAATTTACTAATACGTATGTAAGGTTGGATAGGAAACTATGTTCCGTTGATAATTAAAACATATTTTTTTTACATGTCAATATCTGTTATGGAAATTCTTATTATTTTAGTCTTTTGTAAGTTCAAATACTATTTTTTGATGGGATAAAACTTCATTATCACTACGGATCGAATACTCTATAAGATAATCCGATTCCCCTTTTTCATAGGTATGAAGAACACTCTCTAGTTCCATTGTTCCATAGGGACTATGTACTTTAGAGCACCCTATTTCTCCACGAATGAGTTCGACTTCACTTTCAATTTCAGCTTTTCTTCTTAGATAAACTTTATCTTCTAGAAAGGTTATTTCATGTTTGATAGCAGGATTCTCTAATTCATAATACGTTAAAACAGAATCATGAAAAGATCCTTGCCCTTTCGCTAACGTTTCTACTTCTTGTGTTAATAAATCATATTTCGTTACAAGTACTTGTACTTTCATTTTAAGATTTCTTCTGGATAATAAATACGATCATCTTTTAAGATTTGTCCTTGTACTAAGCTATGTACGATTGCACTAGCGTTTGATAATTCTTCAATTCTTCCCCCATGAACTCTTATCCAGATTCCATTTCCTTTCTCTTTGCGATATGGAACATATGGTCTTTGTATAACCGCATCTTTCGCAAGATAATACTTTGGATCATATCCTTTTTCTTTTAATAACCGTTTAATGCGTTTAATAGCACTTGGGGTATTTTCTTCATACGCAAATAAATAACGATTTTGAATACGTGAAGCAAGTTCTTTTACAATTGGATCTTTCGCTTTAGTGAGAAGATAGAATCCATAACTACATGCGTATTCATCTAATGCATAATAATCTTTTAAAGTTAAGTCTTCCCCTACAATCAGTTTATGTAGTTCTGGTACCGTCTTAGGGATAATACCTTCTTTATAAAGTTCTCTTAAACGTAACATACATTTAATGATAACTGCTTCATAACTACGTACAACTGGATGGTAATAGACTTGCCAATACATGTGATAGCGCGCCATGATATAGTTTTCTACCGCATAGACACCAGATTCCTTTACTACGATTTTCTGACCTTGCACACGCATTGTTCTTAGAATTCTTTCTAAATCGAATTCTCCATATTTTGTTCCTGTAAAATAGGCATCTCGTAATAGATAATCCATACGATCCGCATCTAATTGTGAACTTACTAATTGTGGTAATAACGCATTCTTTGATTTATGTCTTATTACATCTGCCACATCTTTCGCTAATCCTTTTTCACAAGACTCTAAGATTCCTCGAATCTCTGGATCTTCTTCAATAATGCGACAAGTATATTCTTCATGAGAGTGATGAGAGATTAACTCAAAGGTATGGGAGAAAGGTCCATGTCCAATATCATGAAGTAATCCCGCTAACATCACTGTTACTTTCTCTTTCTCATTTAATGCATTCTTAATATCTGGTACTTCATCTACCATTCTTCGTACAATTTCATAGACACCTAAAGAATGCGCAAATCTTGTATGATCCGCTGTATGGTAAACCATATACGCACCACCGAGTTGTCGAATCCTTCTAAGTCTTTGAAACCATTTTGAATTAATACAATCCCAAATCACTTCATAGTTCACATGGATATAACCATGA
>CADBUH010000248.1 GCA_902797775.1 uncultured Erysipelotrichaceae bacterium
ATTGGGATGTTTGTGTTATGTGTCTTTTTGATCGCTTGTCAAAAAGAACCAGTCACACCTGCAACTCCAACACCTGAACAAGGATGTGATGTCTTTGAAGAATGTGGAGACGAAGGAGTCGCTACTACAAACTCTTTTGTGGAAGAATATGAAATATTAAATGGAACAACCAATTCTTCTGGAAAAGAGCATCGTACGATTCATATTCCAGAAGACCATCCATTTGAAAAGATTAGCCAAGAAGTACTATTAGAGAAGTTAACTAACAAAGAAACCTTTTATCTCTATGTAGGAGATTCGATGTGTCCTTGGTGTAGAAGTGTATTAGAAACCGCAATCAGCAAGGCAAAAGAATATAAGGTTGATAAAATCTATTACATTGAAATCTGGGATGAAGAAGGAAATGAAATCTTTCGAGATAAATTCATCGAAGATTGTGAAAAAGCCATTCGTGAAGTTGAACCAACTGAAGCGTATTTAAAACTTCTTGAAGTATGTGATCCACTCCTGCAGGAATACTTTATTTCAGGGGAAGACACGGAATGTTTATATGAAACAGGAGAAAAGAGAATCTATGCGCCTAGTTTCTTCTATATTGAGAATGGAATAGGGGTTAAAATGACCACGGGAATACCAAGTGATCAAGAAGATCCAAGGGCTGATTTAACGGATGCACAAGCCCAAGAACAAAAAGAACAATTTGACGAATTTTTCAAATAATTTTCATAAAAGTGTAACTATTTTCATAAATAGGAAATGGATACACTTTTTTCTGTAAATGCATGTCATTATGAATTGACACATACTTTTTATAATTATATTATTAATAAGCACTTGTATTTTTTGTTTTCTTATGGTCAGCGCATAGGTATGAAAACAAAAATAAAATGCAACAGTTATTTCCGAAAGGGGGAAATGAAAATGAACAATTTCAAAAAATTTGCTGCTGTTACATTATCTGCATTAATGTTAGTTGCTTGTGGTAACAATAACAGTGGCGCAACAGAAACCCCAGCAGGCACAGATGCTACACCAGAAGCTACAGCTGAAGCACAAACTGGTGAAGTTAAAAACCAAATCATCTATGGTTCTACAACAGAATTATCTGGTGACTTAGGTAATGCTTGGTGGACAAACAACGCGTCTGATAAAACATTACGCGATCTTATCGACGACTACGATGTAATCGTATCCGATCAAGGTGGTCAATTCGTAGAAAATGCTTCTGTAGTAGACAGCATTACTTCTGAAGACAACGCTGATGGCTCTAAAACATTTACAGTTAAGATCAAAGATGGACTAAAGTATAACAATGGTGATGCTATCACAGCTGCTGACTATGTAGCTTATGCATTAGTTCAATACTCACCAGCGGTTAAAGAAGATGGTGGTAAAGTTTCTACAGATACTGTAGTAGGTGCTGCAGCTTATCAAGCAGGTGAAGCAAAAGAATTAAGTGGTGTTCGTTTAATTGACGACATGACATATGCGATCACAATTTCTGCTGATTATGTTCCTTACTATTTCGAAGAAACATATGCATCTTTAAGACCTATTGCTCTAAAGCAATACTCTAGTTCTGAATTAACAGTTAAAGATGATGGTAATGGTGCTTACCTCGATGGTGGCGAATTAACAGCTGCTGATGTAGATGCTTCTCGTTTCATCTACAAAGATCGTATCTCTGCTGGTCCATACCAATTAGTTGATTTTGACCAAGCAGCTTTAACAGCTACAGTTACACTTAACCCTAACTATGCAGGTAACTTCGAAGGTCAAAAACCTTCTGTTGAAACAATCATCATTAAGAAAGCAAACCAAGAAACAATGATGGATGAATTAAAGACAGGTTCTATCGATTTCTTATCTGCTTTAACAGATGGTGCACAAGTTAACACTGCATTAGATATGGAAGAAAGCGGTGGCTTCACAACAGTTAACTATGAACGTAATGGTTATGGTAAGTTAATGTTCCAATGTGACTTCGGTCCTACACAATTTAAGGAAGTACGTCACGCTGTTGCTTACTTACTTGATAGAAATGAATTCGCTAACCAATTCTGCCAAGGTTATGGTTCAGTCGTAGATGGTCCTTATGGATTAGCTATGTGGATGTACCAAGAATCTAAAGAAGAATTAGGTGAAAAACTAAATACTTATGCATATAGCGTAGATAGTGCTATTGCTGAATTAGAAGAAGGTGGATGGGTATTAGATGAAGCTGGTAACCCATATGAATCTGGTATCCGTTATAAAGAAGTTACAGCTGAACAAGCTGGTGATTACAAGCACAATGTAACATTAGCTGATGGAAGAATCTTAATGCCATTAATTATTGAATGGTCTTCTTCTGAAGGTAACTCTGTATCTGAATTACTAGCAGTTATGCTCGCTAATGGCGATCAAACAAAACAAGCTGGTATGCAAATCAACCAAAACGTTATGACATTCGATGACTTACTCAACTATATGTACCGTGATGCATCTCAAGGTGAACAATATGGTGTTAAGACATATGGTATGTATAACTTAGCAACAAACTTCACGGCTGCATATGACCAATCTTATCAATTCGTTACTGCTACAAGTAACCCTGATTACTATGAACAAGGTTACAACAGTAACTTCACAGATGATGAACTATTAGACAAATTATCTATGGATATGGTTTATGGTGTTGAATCAGGTGATGATGAATCTTACAGAAAGATTTGGGTAGACTTCATTGATGAATGGAATGACTATTTACCAGAAGTTCCACTCTATTCAAATATTTACTACGATGCTATGAATGAAAAGATTCATAACCTCGAATGTAACTCATTATTTGATTTCCAACAAGCTGTTGTTTACGCAACTGTTGAATAAGAAATTAAATTAAATTGTGGTGTAACATACTAGCAGAGTGTGCATGCACTCTGCTAGTTGTTTATCCATTTTATTGTTTTATGAGAAATCCTTCAAAAGGATTTGGAGGATTTCTGTTAAAACAATACAGGGGAAGGAGGGAAAAAGAATGAGCAAGTATATTTTAAAAAGAATACTCTATTTAATTGTTGTATTTTTTATTGTGTCTTTACTTATGTACTGCTTATATAACTTAATCCCAAGTGATCCAGCACGTAACCAACTAGAAGCATTAAAAAGCTCTCTTAAACCTGAAATCTATCAACAGATGTATTTAGATTTAAGAAAAGAGATGGGTTTAGATGATCCTATCTTGGTTCGCTATGCTAGATGGATGGGATTGATTCCAGATTTAAGTGGTAAGTTTAACGGTTTATTAGAAGGGAATTTTGGATTCTCACAATTCTTTAAGAAAGATGTAGTAGATGTTGTGCAAGAACCTATGAAGACAACCATCTTCATCAATATATTCGCAACAATCTTAGCTTTAGGAATTACGATTCCTTTAGGTATCTATTGTGCAGTTCATAAAGGTAGTAGATTTGATAATTTTACACAAGTATTTACGATTGTTGGTTACAGTATCCCTGTGTATATTATTGCGTTAGTATTTATCTTTTTATTTGCAGTTGTATTAAGATGGTTCCCAGTTAGTGGTATGGGAACACCTGGTGCGAACTATACAGGCTTTAGAGCCTTCTTAGATCGCTTATATTACTTTGCATTACCATTGATTGTTATGACCTTTGGTTCCTTAGGTGGTATGACACGTTATGTTCGTGCAGCGATGATTGATGCCTTAAGTATGGATCATATTAAGACAGCACGTGCAAAAGGTGTAAAAGAAAAGACGGTCATTTATTCCCATGCATGGAGAAATGCTTTATTACCAGTTGTAACCTTAATTATTTCTTGGTTCTTAGGTATCTTCTCTGGTTCCGTTATTATTGAAAATACATTCAATATTAATGGAATGGGATCATTATATATTAAAGGCTTAAATAACCATGACTATGAATTAGCCTTAGCGATGCAGATGTTCTATACGGTTGTATCCTTAGTTGGTGCCTTAATCATGGACTTAAGTTATGGAATCGTGGATCCACGTGTCCACGTAGATAAGTAGGGAGGGAAAGCGTTATGAGTGAACAAAAGAAAAAATCTTCTCTCTTATCTAGATTATTTGGAAATCGAAATAAAGAAGTTGATATTTTAGTAGAAGAACAAATTCAATCTCCAGGAAGAATGATGTTAGATAACTTCTTACATAATCGTCTTGGAATGTTAGGATTAATTGGCTTTGTGGCAATCTTCTTATTTGTATTAATTGCACCATACTTTGTACCAATTAACTTAGGTGCAAGTGATGCAACACAAACCCATGTTCCACCTACAAGTGGAATGCTAAAGATTCCAAATGAAATGAAAGGAAAGGTACAAGCGATTGCACCTGGTCCTACATTTGGAGTTGGATGTAATACAGATGGAGATGTCTATATTTGGGGTTATACAAAGATTACCGATAAGATTGATGTTGGTAAAATTCCTGAGAAAGTTCAAAAGGCTAATATCATTGATGTTGCGGCAGGATATGACCATATCGTTGCCTTAGATGATAAGAATAACCTCTATGTTTGGGGTAATACACGTCTTGGCCAAGATCGTATTCCAGGTGAATTAAAGAGTTCTAGACCAAGTGCGAAAAAAGAAATTATTCAAATTGAAGCAGGTTATCAAATTTCAGGTGCTCTAACAAATACAGGAGAAGCATATTTCTGGGGTAATGGAAATATGACGGATATTGATGTAAAGAAAGAGTTCCAAGGACGTATTAAAAAGATTGCGATTGCGACCTATAACTATATTCTCTTATTAGATGATGGTTCGGTTGCGTATGGTGGTCTACAAAAGAATAATGCATTTACGAATATTCCAGAAAACCTCAAGAGTGGGGTAGTGGATATTGCGGCTTCTGGTGATACTATGGCTGCGGTAAAAGAAGATGGTAAGATTACCGTTTGGGGTAATATTACACATGGGGAAAATAATGTTCCTGAGACAGAAAGTAAACCTGTTGAAATCTATGGTGGTAGATACCACTATACAGCTCTTATGGAAAATGGAGATGTGATTTCATGGGGTGATAATGAACATAAACAATCTACTGTTACAAGTAGTGTAAACTCTGGTGATGTGGAAACTGTATTTGCAGGTTTCTATCAAAACTACGCAGTTACTAAAACCGGAGAAGTTCATACCTGGGGATTATCTGGTCATCCTTTAGGAACAGATGATTTAGGACGTGATATCTTAACACGTATTATCCATGGTGGTAAGACAACAATGACCGTTGGTGCGATTGCAGAAGCGATTGCGATTATCATTGGTGTTATCTTAGGTTCCTTAGCTGGATACTTTGGTGGAACAACTGACTTATTAATTATGCGTATCGCAGAAATTATTGGTGGTTTACCATTCTTACCATTTGCGTTATTACTATCCGCAATCATTGGTACACGTATTGATGTTCAATTACGTATGTATCTGATTATGGTTGTCTTAGGTTTATTAAGTTGGACGGGTATTTGTCGTTTAATTCGTGCACAAATCTTAGCAGAACGTGAAAAAGAATTCGTCCTAGCTGCACAGGCAATGGGTGTTAAAGAAGGTACGATTATCTTTAAGCACATCCTACCAAACGTATTATCAATCTTACTTGTAGAAGCAACCTTAGGTTTCGCAACCTGTATGTTAACGGAATCATCCTTAAGTTATCTAGGATTCGGTATTACACCTCCTACACCTACTTGGGGTAATATGTTAACAGGTGCGAATAACTCGATTGTTATTCAACAATATTGGTGGCGTTGGGTATTCCCATCAGCGATCTTTGGTATCTGTACAATTTGTATTAACTTAATGGGTGATGAAATTCGTGATGCAGTAGATCCAAAGTCAATTGGACGATAAGTGAAGGAGGAAATGAATATGGCATTATTAGAAGTTAAACATCTTCATACCTTCTTTACAACCAAAAGAGGGATTGTAAAAGCAGTTAATGACGTATCGTATTCAGTAGAAGCAGGTAAGACATTAGGACTTGTTGGAGAATCTGGTTCTGGTAAGAGTGTTTCTGCGATGTCGATTCTAAAGCTTTTAGATGCGAATGGTTATATTGAGAGTGGTGAGATTATCTTTGATGGTCAAGACCTCATCAATATGTCTTTAAATGATATGTATAAGATTAGAGGAAATGCGATCTCGGTTATTTTCCAAGAACCAATGACCTCTTTAAATCCAATCTTTACGATCGAAAGACAAGTGGCAGAAACCTTTATTATTCACCAAGGAATGTCTAAACAAGAGGCGAAAAAGAAGGTAATTGAAATCTTAGCGGATGTTAAGATTCCAAATCCTGAAGTTGTCGCGAAACAATATCCACACCAATTATCGGGTGGTATGAGACAACGTGTCATGATTGCGATGGCACTTGCATGTAAGCCAAAACTATTAATTGCGGATGAACCTACAACCGCATTGGATGTAACAATTCAAGCACAGATCTTACACTTAATGAATGAATTAAAACAAGAGTTAGGAACTTCCATTCTCTTTATTACCCATGACTTAGGTGTTATTAACCAAATGGCAGATGATGTCGCAGTTATGTACTGTGGACAGGTTGTGGAGATGTCTCCATCGCATACAATCTTCTCTAATCCTGAATATATGCATCCATATACAGAAGGGTTATTTAATTCAATTCCTCGTTTGGATTCCCCACCAAATGTACGCTTAGAATCCATTCCAGGAAGTGTACCTCATCCATTGGATTTACCAAAAGGATGTAAGTTCGCACCTCGTTGTAAATATGCAACCGAGAAGTGTATGAATGAAGAGCCAGAGCTTGTGAAAGTAAACGAGAATCAAGAGATTCGTTGTTTCTATCCACGCAAGGAGGATCGCCATGTCACAAAATAAGAAAGTATTATTGCGGATTACAAATCTTAAGCAATACTTCCCTTTAAAGAAGAAGGGACAATATGTTAAAGCGAATGATGGGATCACTCTGGATATCTATGAAGGTGAAGTCTTTGGACTTGTAGGGGAATCTGGTTGTGGTAAATCTACCTTTGGACGTACATTACTTCAACTTTATAAACAAACTGATGGTCGTACCATGTATTATGGTAGAAGCCTAGATGATATCGCTCCTAAGTATGTATTTGAAACCATTAAGAATGCAGAAAAGGAAAGAGAAGAGATTAAAAAACTCAATGAGAAAAGAGATGCATTACAAAAAGAATATGATTCTTTAAGTGAAACGGAACAATACGCGAAACACGCAGCACTTGATGCAGCTATTAAAAAAGCGAATGATGCATATCTCAATCTCACAAATATCCTTGGTGGACTTGTAGCGGTTGATGATTTATCAAAGATTAAAGAAACCTATACAAAACACTACGATATCGCTCTTAAGCGTCGTGAATTAACTGAAAAGTTAATGGAAACGGAAGCGAAAAGAGAAGATGCAGAATTTAAGGGTCGTAATACAAGTAAGTTAGAAGAGAATGTTAAAAACTATCAAAATGAAATTGAATCCTTAAGTGAACAATTAAAAGAATCACATAAGAAGATTGAAGAACTTCGTGCAGAATATAAAGATGTAGAAGGGTTCAAAGAATATGATGAACATTATGACAATGGAATCGATTTAGCACGATTAGAATACAATGAAATTCGTTTATTACGTCGTGACTTACAAATTGTCTTCCAAGATCCATATTCTTCCTTAAATCCACGTCTTACGATTGGTCAAATTATTGGTGAAGGTTTATTAGCACATAATATCTTCTCTAAGAATTCACCTCGTATGCAAGATTATATCTTAGAGGTTATGGATGATTGTGGTCTAGCACCATACTTCCTTCATCGTTTCCCACACCAATTCTCTGGTGGACAAAGACAACGTATTTCAATCGCACGTGCCTTAGCCGTTAAACCAAAGTTTGTGGTATGTGATGAAGCAGTATCTGCCTTAGACGTATCCATCCAATCACAGATTATTAACCTACTTCAAGATTTAAGAGAGAAACAAGATTTAACGTATCTCTTTATTACCCATGACTTATCGGTTGTTAAATATATTTCCGATCGTATTGGGGTTATGTATCTAGGTAATATGGTTGAATTATCCGAATCTGAAAAACTATTTAAGAAACCAATTCACCCATATACACAAGCACTTATCGCTGCGATTCCTACAACCGATCCAGATGGAAAGAAAGAATTACAAATTCTAGAAGGAGATATTCCTTCTCCTGTAAATCCACCAAGTGGATGTAAGTTCCATACAAGATGTAGATATTGTACGGAAATCTGTAAACAAGTTGTACCATCTTGGGAAGAAGTAGAACCGAATCACTTTGTTGCGTGTCACCATCCATTATTAAATGGTTTAGATATTGAAAAACATAGTGAGGAATAAGAATGTTATTCCAAGATAAGTATGAGCGTGCAAGAAATCTTCAAAAGGAAAATATTTCGAAGAAGGTAAGTGAACCTTATGAAGAATATCATGGAGAAAAACTCTATGAACCTTCTCTTGAAGAACAATTAGAAAAAGGGGATATGTTTGCCTTAATTGTATCGGCGATGATAACCATTCTTCCAATTGCACTTCTTGCCTTACTTGTGATTGTATTTATTTCATGGATTTTCTTAATTCATTAAAAAATGTATAGAAAACGATAGGGAACTATCGTTTTCTTTTTATTATTCGGTATATAATTGTGTCTATGAGTGAAAATGTAACGGATAAAAAGTATATACGTCGTTTATTTATCGTGATCGGAGTTTACTACTTGATAGCGAATTTTGTGCATCCAGTATCTCCTACTTTTTATCAAATGTTAAAACTACCAGATTATATGTTTGGGGTCGCATTCGCTTCCATGATGACAACGAATTTCTTATTTTCACCTTTCTGGGGTAATTACGCAAAATCGATTGGTACCACAAAAGTTTTATCCATCTGTTTACTAGGATATGCACTAGGACAATTCTTCTTTGCAAGCTCGCAAAATAGTATTCATCTAGCCCTAGCGAGAGCCTTTGCGGGTATCTTTACAGGAGGATTAGAAGTAGGTTGTATCCTCTATAATATTGAGCATTCTTCCCCAGAAGATCGTGGAACGAATTTAGCGAAAGCAGCGACAATTGTGGCAGTTTCAAACGCGTTTGGTTATATGATTGGTGGAATGATTGGAGATATTTCCGTTAAACTAGATATGTATACACAGATAGTTGGTTTAATCCTTCTATCAATCGTAATACGCTTTTTCTTAAAGGATTATGAAAGTAAAAAAGAAAAGGCGAGTTTAAAAGTTTTATTAAATGAATCAAATCCTTTAGCGACCTTTATTAAAGCGAAAGGACTTATTACAGGGGCACTCATTCTATTCTTAGTGATGGCTTTATGTGCGAACTTTGGGACGACTTCTTATGATCAAAGTTTTAATTATTTTATACGTGATCAATTTGGATTCCCACCTTCCTATAATGGCTTATTAAAAGGGGCCGTTGGCTTAATCACCTTGATTATGAATTCTACGGTATGTCTTTATATTCTACGTAATACAAATATCTATCGCTCTATTATTTATGTGTTTGGATTATTAAGTATTATGTTAATAGGAATTATAAAAATTCAAAATGTTGTACCATTTATTCTATTGAATGTCATATTCTTTGGGTTTAATGCAGTTTATAAACCTTTATTACAAAATATGATTTCAAATCATAATGCAGAAAATACAGGATTATTAATTGGTTTATATAACTCTACTTTATCCATTGGTTCTGTCTTTGGGGCACTACTTGCAGGTTTCTTATATAAAGCAGGACCAAGATATCCATTTATTTGTAGTTTTATGATGTTTTTATTAGCGAGTATTTTCGCTATTATTCAATATTTAAATAGAAAGGGAAAAGAAACAGTATGAAAGAAATAGAGAGAATTATTGCTTTATCAAATGCGTTTGGACCTAGTGGATTTGAAGATGAGGTTTCAAAATTAGTAAAGGATGAATTAAAAGGGTTTGATAACTTAAAAGAAGATAAGATGCGCAATGTGACTTGTGTTGTAAATCCTAAGGGGAAAGGACCTAAGGTTATGTTAGATGCACATCTTGATGAAGTAGGACTCATCGTACA
This sequence comes from uncultured Erysipelotrichaceae bacterium, assembly GCA_902797775.1. Lineage (GTDB taxonomy): Bacteria > Bacillota_I > Bacilli_A > Erysipelotrichales > Erysipelotrichaceae > Bulleidia. The sequence continues at coordinate 10,126 of CADBUH010000248.1, forward strand.
AGCAGTAAAACCAAATGGTACGATGAACTTTCTTACACTAGGAAGGATCATGCCACCTAATTTACCAAGTTCTTCCTTTAAGATTCGTAATAAAGAGGGTGTTGATATTCCTGCAGTTGTCGCTGCGAAACCACCGCACTTTACAAGTGCGAAGGAAAGAGATGCAGCTCCTCAAATTGAGAATATGGTACTTGATTGTGGAAGTGTTAGCCAAAAGATGACCGAAGAAGTATATAAAGTTGGAATTGCTTCTCCTGCAGTACCAAATATCAATTGTATTTATGATGAAGAAAATCGATTATTCTTTGGAAAAGCGTTTGATTGTCGTATTGGTGTCGCTGCCGAAATTGAGACCTTAAAACGTCTTAAAGGTAAGAAATTACCATGTGTTGTACAAGGATCTTTTGCTGCCCAAGAAGAGGTAGGAGATCGTGGGGTATATTGTAACTATAAAGAGTTAAAACCAGATGTCATGATTTGTTTTGAAGGATGTCCTGCAGATGATACCTTCCAAGATCCTTATATGGTACAAGCTGCGTTGTATAAAGGACCTATGTTAAGACACTTTGATGTATCGATGATTACACATCCTCGTTTCCAAAAGTTTGCGTTAGATTTAGCACGTAAAAAGAATATTCCTGTTCAAGAGAGTGTTCGATCGGGTGGAGGAACAAACGCTGGACGTATTCATCAAGAGGGTGTTCCATGTATTGTGATTGGAATTCCAGTACGTTATATTCACTCTTCAAATTGCTATTGTACATTGGATGATTATGAAGCTGCGGTTCATTTAGCAGTTGAATTAGCGCAAGCTTTAAGCCAAGAAGTTGTGGATTCTTTCTAAGAAAATAAAGGCATTTCGTTGCCTATCGTTTTTGTGAATGCTATAATGAAAAACGGTTAATGGAGGTATTTTTCATGGGGTTAAAAGATAAGATTTTAGGCTTTGTAGCACCTGTTGATGAAGATGAAGAAGAATATGTAGATGATACATATGCACAAGAGGAAACAAAACCAATTAGTAAGTATGAAAATCCTGTAAACGCAAAGGTAAAGAGTGTACCTAGTGATACAAAGATGGTATTATTTGAACCACGTTCTTTTGAAGAAGCAGAAGAAATCGCTTCTCATCTAAAACAAAGAAGAGCTGCGGTTGTAAATTTACACCGTCTATCACGTGACTATGCACAACGTACAATTGATTTCTTAGCAGGTAGTGTATTTGCGTTAGATGGAAAGATTCAAAAGATTGGACAAAATGTTATTCTTTGCTCACCAAGATCAATTGGTGTAGATGGAGAAATTTCTCTTGAAAGCGGAGACGAACAATAATTCAGAATCTTCTATTCTGATTCGATTACATGATTTAGAAAATCAATCTCGTCAAAAGAACCGTCATATAGAATCAAACTTTTTAGATGAAGAAGAGCAAGCTCTTGCGTTAAAGAGTTTTCCAGAATCTTCTTATATTCATTATGATGGGGGATATGAAGGGGCAAGAAAAAAGAAAGTCATCTTTCGAGTCGATTTGGAAGATGACTTTTCTGATATTGTATGCATCTGTGCAGATATTGATACACGTTTTCGAAAGATTACACATCGTGATATCTTAGGTGCTTTAATGGGTCTTCAAATTCAAAGGAATACCTTTGGGGATTTCTGGATTGATGATAACCATATCTATTTATATACATCACATCTGATGGCGAAATTTCTCATAGAGAATTTCACAAAGATTGCGAACTTAAATGTATCATTTTATGAGATTGAAGAGCATCCAATTCAACAATTCTCTACAAAGCGAATACAGGCAATTATTGCGCAACCTCGCTTAGATGCAATTGTGGCTGCCTTAGCACATACTTCACGTAAAGATGCAAAGGAAATGATTCAAGCGGGGAGAGTTCAAATCAATCATATTACGCTTGTTTCACCGGGTGAATTGTGTGATAATAACTGTACGATTTCAATTCGTGGAGTAGGACGATTTCGATACATTGGGATTGTGCAAACCACAAGAAAATCGCGTATGGTTGCTGAATTTGATCAGTATGTTTAAAGAAAGGAGAGCGGACTATGTCGACACTTCGGCCCACGTTTAGGGTCCTAAAAAATGGATATGATCGATTTGCGGTAGATGATGCGATAGAAAAATATGCCGCTCAAATCAAAGAATTAAACGACAAGATACGCATCTATGAACAACAACTTCAAGTTGCGAATGAACGAATTCTAGATGTACAACAGCAATATACAAACTTAGAAAATTCTCTTAGTGCAGAAAAACAAGCAGCGGAAAACATTGCGCGTTTATCCTTAAGAGAAGCAAATGAAATCATAGACACAGCACAGCGTAATGCGGATATGATTGTGCGACAAGCACTTATCACATCAAGAGAGATCTTAACGGAACTCTCAAAGCTCTATAACAACGCGGATGCGGTGAAACTAGAGACAAAAGAAAAGTTAGAACAACTCTTAAAAGATTTAGAAGATTTCGAACTTCCAAAGATGCCAGATTTGGCTTGGTTAAGAGAAGCAGAAAAGAAAATGCAATGATGAGAACACGTCCTTTGTGAGGAACTGGTAGAGAGTCTACGGTTGGTGAAAGTAGATAGGGAGACACAAATGGATATCACCTAGGAGCAATCGTAAATCCTGCGTTAAAGGATACTAGAGGGCATGAGAAATCATGAACTAAGGTGGTACCGCGTTACTATGACGTCCTTAGAGATAAGGACGTCTTTTATTTAAAGGAGAAAAAGGGTTATGGATTACAAAGACACACTACAAATGCCACGTACAGACTTTGAGATGCGTGGAAACTTGGCGAAAAAAGAGCCAGGAATTCTAAAACAATGGCAAGATGATGATTACTATCATAAGTTTTTAGATCATCATAATGGTGAACAAGCCTTCATCTTACATGATGGTCCTCCATACGCAAATGGTGACTTACATGCGGGTACCGCAATGAATCGTGTAATCAAAGATATGATTGTACGTTCTCATGCGATGAGTGGTTACTATACACCATTCTTCCCAGGATGGGATACCCATGGTTTACCAATTGAAAATGCGGTGCAAAAACTTGGGGTAGATCGTAAAAAGATGTCCATTGCGGAATTCCGTAATAAGTGTGAAGAGTTTGCGAAGAAACAGATTGCGATTCAAATGGAAACCGAGAAGCGTCTTGGACAAATCGCAGACTATGAACATCCATATATCACTTTAGATAAACATTTTGAAGCACGTCAAATTCGTTCTTTTGAAAAGATGGCTTTAGATGGATTAATCTTCCAAGGTTTAAAACCAATCTATTGGTCTCCATATAATGAAACAGCGATTGCGGATTCTGAAATCATCTATAAAGATGTAACAGATAAAACCATCTTCGTAAAATTCCCAGTCGCAGATGGAAAGGGAATCTTAGATGCGGATGATTCCTTTGTGATTTGGACAACCACACCTTGGACAATCCCAAGTAATGAAGCTGTCTCTTTACATCCTGACCTTGTATATGCAGAAGTTCAAACCGAAAAGGGTAAACTCATCTTCTTAGAAAGCTTTACGGAAAAACTCTTAGCGGAATTTGGATTAGAGAATCAAGGTGTACTTAGAACCTTTAAAGGTCGTGAACTAGAGAATATTACATACCATCATGTGGTATTAAATAAAGAGTGTCCTGTTATCTTAGGAGAACACGTAACCGATGAAGATGGTACAGGTTGTGTACATACAGCTGGAGGTCATGGTTTAGATGACTACTATGTATGTCAAAAGTATGGAATTGATCCAATCTGTACAGTTGATGAGCGTGGTTATATGAATGAAGAGGCTGGTCCAGAGTGTCAAGGATTAACCTTTGAAGAATGTTCCGAAAAGATTATTGAAATGATGCAAGAGAAGAATCTCTTACTTGCTTTAGATGAAATTACCCACTCCTATCCTCATGATGATCGTTTAAAGAAGAAGGTAATCTTTAGAGCTGCGAAACAATGGTTCTGTTCCATTGATAAGATTCGTGATGAACTCTTAGATCAAATTCAAAATCATGTCACATGGTATAACGAATGGGGTCAAGTTCGTATGTACAATATGATTAAAGATCGTGCAGATTGGTGTATCTCTCGTCAACGTCTATGGGGTGTACCAATTCCTATCTTCTATTGTGAAGATGGTTCTCCAATTATGGAGAAAGAAGTCTTTGACCATGTCGCAGATTTAATTGATGAATTTGGTTCTAATGTATGGTTTGAAAGAGAAGCGAAAGACTTATTACCAGAAGGTTATACAAACCCTAAATCTCCAAATGGTCTCTTTACAAAAGAAACCGATATTATGGATGTTTGGTTTGATTCTGGTTCTACACATAATGAACTAGAAGCACGTGGTGGAAGTTATCCTTGTGATTTATATTTTGAAGGAAGTGACCAATATCGTGGTTGGTTCAACTCTTCCTTAATTGTAGGTACTGCAACCCAAGGTAGAGCACCTTATAAATCCATCCTATCGCATGGATATGTATGTGATTCAAAAGGTGAAAAGATGTCGAAGTCTTTAGGAAATGGAGTAAATCCAAAAGATATCATTGATGTGAATGGGGCAGATGTCTTCCGTTTATGGGTAATGATTTCTGACTTCAAACAAGATGTTCGTCTAGGGGATTCCAATATTAAGCAAGTATCTGACCAATATCGTAAGATTCGTAATACCTTCCGTTTCTTATTAGGAAATGTAAATCCAGAAGATTTCAATCCTGAAACAGATATGCTTGCGTATAACGATTTAGAAGAAGTAGATCAATATATCTTAGTAAGATTAAATGATACGGTTAAAACGGTAAGAGAAGATGTCCTAGGATATGATTTCGTAGATGCGAATAAGACATTAATGAACTTTATGGTGAATGAATTAAGTTCTTATTACTGTGATTTCACAAAGGATATTCTCTATTGTGATGGTAAGAATGATAAGCGTCGTAGACAAGTTCAAAGTGTTTATTGGAAAGCTTGTGATACATTAGTTCGTCTATGGGCTCCATTCTTAGTTTATACAACGGAAGAAGTTTGGAAGTTCTTCAATGATAAGAGTGAAACATCTGTTCACTATACACACTTCCCAGAAGTTGAAGAATACGCGAATGCGGATGAATTAAAAGAGAAATTTGAAAAACTATTAGACTTAAGAAGTGTTGTCTTAAAATCATTAGAAGAAGCACGTGCTGAAAAGTTAATCGCTTCTGCACAAGAAGCACTTGTGACATTACAATGTACAGAAGCAGACCAAGCATTATTAGAAAAGACATTACCAAATGCGGTAGCACAATGGCTCATTGTCTCGAAAGTGGAATTTGAAAAGGGTGAAGAAAGTGGTGCTAAGATTTCAAAAGCACCTGGCACAAAGTGTCCACGTTGTTGGAACTATAGTGAAACACCAGATGAAAATGATCTCTGTCCACGTTGTCATAGAGTCATGAATGAACAATAAAAAAAGAATTACCAATCCCTAGAGGGGGATTGGTAATTTTTATAATGTCTTTAAAGGTATATTGAATGAAGCACCCATAGGAATCGTAGAAGAAGGGAAGGCTCCCATATAAAGGCTTGAGATAGGGTTAATTTCTGTAAGATGTAAGGAATGCGATAGATAGATACAATCCTTTGGTCGATAATTCTTACTTGCTTCTTGAATAAGGGCTCTATACCTTGGGATAGGAGAATGAGGAATGGTTTTAAATTGATTATTAATAAGTGATTGATACATTGTTTGATCAAGTATATGGTCACCTGCGATGATGAGGTTTGTTTTAGCAGGGAAGGACTCTAAGAATTCTAGGAAGGATTTCTTATAAGATAAAATCTTAGAAGGTAATACTGACTTAAATTGACTATTACATATAACAAGGGATTGATGGGTATCAATCGTTTCAAGGTGGGCAAAAGTAACACTAGAAGAAGCATCTAATGAAATGGTCGACCCCTTTAAGAAAATAAATTTCTCTTTTAAAAATAAAATACAATTACGATAATCTCCTCTTAGATGTCTTTTATTATTGGTTCCACCA
>CADBUH010000249.1 GCA_902797775.1 uncultured Erysipelotrichaceae bacterium
ATATCGATTATTGGAATTATGATTGCTTCTCCAATCCTATTAATTTTATCGATCTTAATCATGATGGATGATGGTGGTTCACCATTCTATGGACATACAAGAATAGGAAAAGATGGAAAGAAGATTGATATCTTTAAATTTAGAAGTATGCGTAAGGATGCGGGTGACTTAGAGAAACTATTAACACCTGCACAATTAGAACAATACCGTCAAGAATTTAAGATTGATAATGATCCACGTATTACAAGAATTGGACAATTTATAAGACGTACAAGTTTAGATGAACTACCACAATTATTTAATATTTTATTTGGTACATTATCTTTAATTGGACCTCGTCCAATTGTAGAAAAAGAAACCGTTCATTATGGAGAGGATATCGATCGTTTATTAAGTGTGAAACCTGGTTTAACAGGTTATTGGCAAGCTTATGCAAGAAATAACGCAATCTATGAAACAGGGGAAAGACAAAAGATGGAACTTTATTATGTAGACCATCAAAGCTTATGGCTCGATATCAAGATCTTCTTTAAGACATTCAGTGCTGTATGGAAAGGATCTGGTGCGAAATAATGGATGTGAAGTTATTTATTGCGTGTCATAAGGCATGTGATGTGCCAACAGATTCTATCTATTTACCTTTACATGTAGGTGCTGAAGGAAAAGATTCCATTGGTTTTGAACGAGATGATACAGGGGATAATATCTCTAATAAGAATCCTCTTTATTGTGAATTAACAGGCTTATATTGGTGCCTCCATAATCTAGAATATGATTATTTAGGACTTGTGCATTATCGTCGCTATTTTACCTTGAAGAGTAAATCCTACCAAAAGAAAAATGGAGAACTATCTTCTGTTTTAACAAGAGAAGAATTAGAACCTCTTTTAAACCAATATAAAATCATCGTACCGAAAAAAAGAAATTATTATATTGAAACGGTATATAGTCATTACGCACATACCTTTGATGGTAACCAACTCAATGTAACACGTAAGATTTTAGAAGAACTTCATCCAGAATATACTAGGGCTTTTGATTCTTTTATGAATCAAAAGAAGGCATATATCTTTAATATGTTTATTATGCCAAAAGAGTTAATCCAAGAATATTGTGATTGGTTATTTCCAATTCTATTTGAATTAGAGAAAAGAATTGATACTTCTTCTATGTCTTCTTTTGAGAAGAGATATGTTGGTAGAGTAGCAGAACGTTTATTTAATGTATGGTTATTCTATCAACTAGAGACAAAGAGAATTCTTCCTAATGAAATCTATGAAATGCCTTATTTATATTTAGGAAAAATCAATTGGCGAAAAAAGATACAAGGCTTCTTATTGGCGAAATTATTTGGGAAGAAATATAAAGAAAGTTTTTAGTGGAATAGTTAGTTACATATAATTCAATAGAATGATATAATGCCAAGGTAAAGGAGGTAGAGGTAAATATGGAACCATTAGAATTTAAATTTGATACACAACTACTTATTGATGGACATGATTTAGACGAAGATAAAATCAACGATTATATTATTGAACACTTTAAAGGAGATAGTCTTCTAGTAGTAGGAGATGATACCTTAATTAAGATTCATTTCCATACAAATGAACCTTGGTTGATCCTAGAATATGGACAATCCATTGGGGATATCTATGATGTTGTTGTAGAGAATATGCAACGTCAACAAGAAGGTTTACAAGGTTAAAAAAAGAAAACAACTAAGTGAGAAACTTAGTTGTTTTTTAAATAATGATAGCGAGTATATCATTAATCAAGAATAAGATGATACAGACAATGATGGAAGGAGTGGTAAGAAGAATCTTCCATAACTTCCATTCCGTAGCACCATAACGTACCATATTCGTACTAACTCTTTTTGAGAAAATAGAGAAAGCAGAAACAATATAGACAATCACAATTAATATAGAAATAATCCAAATTAGATTTCCAGGAATCACAATTAATAACCAATTGAATAAAGATAATGTGATACTAACAGCAATCGATGGTCGAATGGAGTGATACTTTAACGTTAATAAAGATAAATACCAACCTACAAAGAAAGCAGGAATCGCTTCTGATAAACTTGGGGAACTAATCGCATATAACATCGCAGAACCTAATACTCCAAAATAACGACCATAGTGTCCAAGTTGTCTTTGGATAATACCACGGAAGATATATTCATCACAGATTGGTTTAATAATAATGAATAAACAGATATATAAAATATTATTAATAATATTTGTGGTGTTATTGAATTGTCCTAAATAACTTGCGGTCTGTGAGTTCGCAATGAGGAAGAAACGGAAGATAGAAGCGATGGAAGTCGTTAATAAGGAAATTCCAATTCCAATACAAATAATCGATATTTTTCGATCCGTAGGAATTTTAGGCTTCTTAAGATAATCTCTAATTTTTAAAGATAATTTTTTATTGGTAAGACGGAAAGGGATTGCGGTTAATACAATCATTGCGAGAATCGCAAATAGCAACATCATCATATGATGATCATACGTTCTAAAGATTTGTGGATAGTAACGATATAAAAAATCGGTTCCGTGGTAGAGAAGGGTAAAAGCGATGATATACCAAATCAGAGAATTACCAAAATACCCAATTTGTTTTTGGGCTTGTTTTTTGGTAATAACTTTTGGTTGATCAATCGACATTTATGAATTACCCCTAGAAATAAATCGACAGCTTAGCTGTCGAATAATATTATATCAATTTTAATACTTTTTTATGTGAATTAAAAATGATACTTATAGAATAGTTGATTCATTAGTTCTGGATAAGACTCTAAAGAGAAGTTTTGGATGGAATGATTCATGGTTCCTAGTTCTGCAAGATAACCATGAAGCCAAACAGCCATCATTGTCGCTTTAAAGGTATCTCTTGTGTACGCTAGCATTGTGGTAAGGATGCCTGTTAATAAATCTCCACTACCTGCTTGGGCTAAGGCTTGGTTACCACTTTGGTTAATATAGATATCTCCACAAGGTGATACCACAAGTGTATTAGGACCTTTTAATACAACGGTTACTTTATAATCTTTTGCGAATTCAAGAGCTGATTCGATACGGTGTTCTTGAATATATTCAATGGTTTGATTACAGATCGCAGCGAATTCACCAATATGTGGTGTAAGAACAACAGGTGCTTTTGCGAAACGTAAGATATAGGTATTATTTACTAATAAGCGTAACGCTTCTGCATCTAAGACAATAGGTGCTCTACTATCTTGTAAGATAATATCTAAGACATCTTCTTTCCGATGCATATAAACAGCACCACTTCCAAACCCGATAGAACGCGCTTCATGAACCAAAGGTTTTAATACTTCAACATAGGTATTATTACCAAAAGGATGAAATACAGGAGTTAAGAAGCGTGTCGCTAAAATTGGATAGATAGTTTCAGGAAGACATACATCAATGTATGGAAAACCTAATGTTTTCGCACCTAGAATATTTAATCCTAAAGCGCCTGCCATTCCATAACATCCACCAACAAGTAAAACTTTTCCATACGTTCCTTTATAACTCGTAACACTCTTCTTAGGAAAATTCTTGAAGAATAATTCTTCATTCATCTCATGATAATTATTTTTCTCAGGAAGAGGTAAACCTAAGGAAATACATTTTAGTTGTTTAAAGAGGAGGTGTTGTTTTCGAAGCATATGAAATGGTTTATATTGATCAATTGCGATTGTCCAAGTGGAACGAATGGCATCACGATCATGATAATCTGTATCTGCTTCTGCACCACTATTAATATCAACACTAATTACATATTTATTTGATTGATTTACAGCTTGGAATATCTTTTTGATGGATGGTTTTAAAGAACCATGGTAACCAAATCCATATACTGCATCAATCACACAATCTGCTTTCGCTAATTCTTTCTTGAAGTTTTTATCAGAGATCATTATCTTATCTGAGAGAAGTTCATAATAATGTTTCGCTGGTTTTGTCTTAGGTTCTCCATCTACAAGATAAACTTTTACATTTCGATTCTCTAGTGCATTCGCAATAACAAAACCATCGCCTCCATTATTTCCA
>CADBUH010000250.1 GCA_902797775.1 uncultured Erysipelotrichaceae bacterium
AATATGTTTATTTGTGATTGTTGTCTTATTCTCTTCAACTTCTGCTGTAGATGTATAGTGTTCTTCATCTTGTCCAGATTCACTTACACTATATTCAACTTTTTCACCCTTTACATAAGCTGGTAAATCAGTCCATTTATTCTTTAAAGCGTTGCCTGTTGCATCTTTCTTAATATCGAATGTCTTAGATTGACCATTTGGTAGTTCATCTAGACCTTCTAAAGTAAGAGTGATATCTGTTCTATAACCATCTTGGTCATTGTTGTCATCCCATACTTTTTCAGCTTCATAGTCAATTGTTTCAAGAGTATTTTCAACTTCACCACTATAACGATCTACTTCTTGACCATAAATTGTAGTTTTGTCTGCACCAGTGAATGCAGCACTATCTGTCTTCTCTTTGCTTAGTTCAGACCATTCAGCTGTATCTTTGGATGTATAACCTAATAATCCAGCATCAATATCATCTTTTTCAACTGGTTGGTTACCTTCACGGTCTAATGTTTCACGAATTGTATATTCATATACATTTCCATTTGCATCTTCTTTAGAAAGTTCGTTCACCCAATAATATGTATTCTTTAATTTGTATGAACCATCTGCTTGTTTTGTAGCATTACTTGGAACTTTCTTAACAGTAGCCACTACTTTAACTGTGCTTACACCGGTTGCATAGGACTTCTTATCACCCCATGTCTTGATTAAGCCATTACCGCTAGCGTTTGCAGCGACCTTTTGAGCAGGGAGAACGTCTTTCTTTATTGTGACAGAACCATCTTCGTTAGTGATTTGTGAGTCAATATGTAACCAAATGTCTTTACGGTTTTCATATTTATTGTTTTGATCATTCCAAATCTTCTTACCGCGAACTACGATAGAAGGCACGTTTGTAATAACACCAGCACTGACATTCTTCTCAAATACTGATAAGAATGCGTTGTTATATTCATTACCTTCATGTACAAGCTTTTCAGCTTTCTCTACATCAGCGATTGTTGATGCATACCAGTTTGATTCACGATAGTAATCATCCGTCTTTTGTCCAGGAACTTTAGCTTGTTCGTTGCTGTAGCTTTCTGTAGACCAACCTGGAACTTCTTCTACTGCAAACCAATAGTTACGTTCAACGTGGTTAGTTGCATTATGATTTGTCTCTGTAGGTTCATTTTCTACAGGTAGTGCAGGCCATCCAAGTGCCGCAACACCTTCAGATGGATATCTAATCTTCCATACAACATTACCTGGAGAAACATCATTAGCAGCGTCATCTTTGCCATATTCTGTAACATAACCATCAGTTGTATATTCTGATGTGTTATTTACTTTAAAATCTTTTGCTTCGCTGCCTTCCCAGTCTGCGATACGTTCTTCAATCGTAATAGGATATTCTGCATCAATTGAAGATTCACCAGTTTCTGGATCAGTTGTATAACGCACAAAGCTATTACCCCGTAGAACTACGGTAGGTCTTATGCCTAATGTTTCTTCACCAGTTTCTTCATCAACCTCTGTGTATTCAAGAGTGTTGCTTGGAGTCAAAGTGAACTCAAGATTTGTTAAAGGCATTCCTTGGTATGTACCATTCTTAGCTGTATATTTATTACCACTAATTTCGAATAATACATCTTGATAAATCGTTTTACCTTCGTCATCAACTTCACCAGTTGGAACAGGGATTGTCACTTCTGTTGGATAGAAGCCAGCAGGAGCAGCAGTCATATTTAATTCAACTGGTTTTCCACCTTTCTCCCAAATCTTATAGAAGTAATAATCCGCACCAAAGTCTGCGTGAACATGCATTGGATTATCGATGTTAACTAAAGTCACATCAACTGTACCGTCTGCATTTCTTTCGATAACTATCTTTTCACCAGTTACAGGTGTACGATTACCATCAATATCATATTTGAAAGCATCAACTTCAACTTTGCCAGTCTTCAATGCATCAAAGCCTTCAACTGTTTCACTTCCAGCAAATGTACCAACAACCGATCCATTTACTTTAATATCATTTCCATCGATTACATATTCCACGAAATCTTTGAGTCCACTTTCATTTGACCCTAATCCGTAGTTTGTATCACCAATAAGGATTCTATTTACACGATAGCCATCTTCTGGAACAACAGTCACTGTAGCATCAGCTTCACGAGCCATTGTAACAGTACCTTCTTCCATTTTCACTGCGCAACCATTATTTAAATCGTATCTTTCTAGATAGATACCACCGCCAGTGCCGTGAGTTGTTTCAACATATGTATAAATAGAACTATCAAATAGTGTTGTATTTACGTTTGCATGCGTTGTTCTTGAGCCAGTCCAACGAAGTGAAGACTTTTTCGCATCAAGTAACACTGCAAAACCACTATCGAAACTATCATCACTGTCATTTCTATAAGTTTTCCAGAAGACATTACCAAGTTTTTCCCAAGCCATTTCTGGTGTAACATCTTGCCATCTACTTACACCTGTATAGCCTGCCTCTATTAATTTTACATATAATTGTTTCTTAGCAACAGTTGTAATACTATTGTTACCTGCTTCAGGATACTTATTCACAATAATATTATTGTTTGTAGCTGGTCCATCACCTTGGAAAGTTGCTACCGCAGTATTAGAATAAATTGCATTATCTAATTTGCCATCTGCATCTCTGAAATTCAATAGGAAAGCTGAGCCGAAACGTACGCCATCTGCGTTCTCACCGCTTCCTTCTTTAGTAATCTTAAGCACGCTATCAACAGCGTCTGCACCAGGGCCAACTGGAATCCAACCTTCACTACGTTTAATTTTATCCAAATGATTATAAGTTGGTACTAATGCATATGACTTAGAGCCACTAACAATTTCTAATCCTTCACCAAACTCATAACCTACAGGACGTCCCCAAATGTTTTGAGCACTTTCAAAGTCTAAGTCATGCGCCGCATATGAAATAATACCATTTACAGGGTTACCTTCTGTGTCAACTATTTCAATATCAAGATCAAGAATATTACCCATCGCATTACGATAATACTTTTCTGTTTTCCAATTTTCAGTAAGATCAACACCTTTTTCGCGGTAATAGTTATAAAGTTCAATTGCTTCATTTTTTGATAAAATTTCTGTTTCTCGTTGATTAAAATAGTTATTTTCGGAATCTACGATTTCATGTCCAGTATCATTAGAAAATTGATTTTCACCTTGTACTTTCAAGAATGCTTTTGTGTATGAATAATCAGCACCTGCAGGTGTATAAGGATGATCTTCATCAACAGTAACTGATGTTTCGATTTGTACTTTTTTCATTGTCAGAACAAGGTTTCCTCTTGTACCGTTTGGAAGAGTAACTGCGTTAAAATATGTTATACGATATAGATATTCCTTCCCGACTTCAGGTTCAATCACATTAGTATAACCATCATTATCTGCAGCATCTCTAATATCATTATGATAACTCTTAAGAGGACCCACATACCAAATACCTCTTGCATTATTTTTAGTATCCTCATTCTTTGAATACTTAAAAGGTCTGCCCGCTCCATAAGGGTCATTTGTTGATTTATGTCCTAATGCGTCTTCAAGTGGTTCATCTCTTACATCAACCCACACAAAACGTTCATCTTGGATATCGATAACAAAGTTTTCTGGTGTATCCCAGTTTAATTTCTTTGTGTCGACAAATGTGTTTCCATATGGAAGTGGTGCTGCAAAATCTGTTGGATCAGTGTCAAATTCAACACCATCCCCTTTTGAATAAGAATTTCCTCCACGATAAACAGATGTATCACCTAAGACACTCGTGTAGTCATCTGGTGCGGTTTTATCCTTTACAGCTTCACAAGCTTGTTTTTGCACCTCATTCTTTTCGCCGATTTCTTTAGCCGCTACTGGCGAAACATTTAGGCCTATTACGCTAAAAAACAATGCCAATGAAAAAATAATCGACATTAATTTTTTTAGCGCATTTTTTTTTCGATTCTTCATATACTTCTCCTTCTCTGTATAAAGAAATGTTGAATCTTAATACAAAAATAATAAACGCAAAACAATTATAATATATTTAATAAATAAATAACAGTTTAACTTTAATAGGTTTGTGTAAAATGAAACGGGAATAATAAAAGCGATAATCCCTTATAATAGTTTTTGACCAAAAAGAAAGGAGATTATCGCAGTCA
>CADBUH010000251.1 GCA_902797775.1 uncultured Erysipelotrichaceae bacterium
CGTATTGACCATTAGTGTCTCTCTCATAGAGTGTGTAATCAATATCTGCTTCCGCTGATATATGCATATCTAGAGCTTTATTACCATCCTCAAACAGTAATGTTAATTGATTGCAATTATCTGATGTGATTAGTTGATCTTGCCCAGCAACATCAATTGGATCTTTATCACCAAATTGTAATGGTAGTATCTCTTCAAGTATTGCATCTCTAAGATTTGGATCGGCCACTCGATCAAGGAAGCCACCTTGAGTTGAAGATGCAAGAAATTGATCTGCAGGTGATGTAATGACTACAGCGTTATCGCTGTTATAAGTAATGAAGTTAGCTATGTTCTCAGGTGTACCTTCAAATTCAAACTTGTGGCCATGCATTCCATTTTCATCGTATACATAGCCATAAACTGAATCTGAATTAGTTATATTATCAACTTGAATATCATCAGAAAAACCATATTCATGATGACGATTAATTGAAGTGTCCAAACGATACTCTTCGGGAATGTTCATCGGATTGCCATCATATACCATCACAAATGAATCTCTTTCAGGCACTACATATCCTTTATCGGTAAATACGCCACCCTCTTCAAGGGCAGCTTCTCGACCATATCTTTCATAATCGATATAGCCAGCCAGATTGCCCATGTTAGATAAATCATAAATGCCTGCTTGTTCAACATAGTAATAACCTAAATCATACTCAGTAGCTACATTTGGCATAACTTCAAATGAATCTAAATTAGACGTTACATTGATTAGATCTTCGACAGAAGATGCATAACTTCCTTCTTCAAGAATTGCTTCAAATTGTGTATATTCATAATCCGACAACTCTTCTATACGAGAAGCTAAGAAGTTCAATTCATCTAGGTTTTCATACTCTCCAAGTATGTTATAAATACCATCTACATAGACATCATAATCAGTTATAAACCATTCTTCATAAGGTTGGCCAAACTCATCAGTTTGGCCAATCCCAATGTGATCAAACACATCCTGAATGTGTTCGGAGTCAGTTGGAAACTTAACCCATTCCCCTACCAGTTCTCCTTCGTTGTATTTACCAAGATTGGTAATATATGCCTCAAACGGCACATCATGATCGTGATTATATTTGCTCATAAATACCTCCTTCAAATACTTTGTAAAATAAATAGAATCCGGTTTATATATAACCGGATTCTATTTTTGCTGATATTAATTTCGTCTTCCTTTTAAATTAAGCAACGAGTAATATATTAGTTTTTTTTCAATATTACATTATAAGGATTATTCGCTTTTTTCCTGAAGGAAAGAGCGAATAATTCAACTTCTGGTGATATTAGCCACTCATAATAAGAACATCTTTTACCATCGCTATTGTAATAAATATAACCCTTCTTTGTTTCACGAAATGTCACTCGCTGCTTGAGAACTCTAGGAAATTCTGGAATCAAATCTGAAATCATATTTAGCAAATTCTGCTTGTCTACTTTGCGCATTTTTGAAAAACTTTTGTTAAAAAAAATTACATAATGTGATGATAAATTATAATAATTGCCAAACATTATATCTACTAATACTGGAAACCGAAATTCCTCACTGCTGTTATCAATAATGATCCATTTTTCAGGACACCAGATTGTTCCAATATTGAATTCAACTAAATGGTATGACATATGCTATTTCCTCCTTTTATTTTTAGATTTCCACTTTCTGGGTCCTCGCATTTGAATCTTATAACTACCTAATACCGGTTCTTCTCTGAAAGAAAAAACTCCTAGTGTTGTTCCCGCAAGGTAATCCTCTTCACTCCTAAAAAACCCAAAACGATCAATGTAGAATTGCTCACCAGAAAGGTACTTGACAAATATTTGCCTGTTAAATAGCTGAGCCAATTCTGGAAATAATTGTTTTACAGCTAATTCTATCTCTTCCATATCAGAAGAATTAAGTTCATTTGGGTTCTTTTTTAAATAAACAACAATTGGGTTGCCATACGAATCTAACCAATTTCTCCTGAAACTTAAAACTGCTAGACACTCTGCTTCTCTGCTACTACATACTTGTACAATTGGCCAGCTGTTGGGAAAAAAATATTTAGTTCCCTTCAATTTGATACATCTTATATTTTTCATAAAAACCTCCTTCTTTTAAGACAATAAAAAAATGGATTATATCTCCCCTAAAGGGGAGATATGAATCCATATTTTCTATTTTAATGGTATCATTCATTTCATGGTTGTTAAAGCAACTCTTTTCCATTAATATTTGCATATTTCCTATAAATAAAAACTCGTATCACTTTGTAAGTGGTACGAGTTTTGCGTATCCTTCGAATATATGGGTGTAAATTGGGTGTAAATATTGCAAGTAATTGCTCGAAAACCCTTTATTTATCAGTCATTTTCATTTCTAGGCTTCATTGTTGGGAATAATAATACATCACGAATGGATTCTTGTTCTAGGAATAACATACATAGACGATCAATTCCATATCCAATCCCACCTGCTGGAGGCATACCATATTCAAGTGCTTCTACGAAATCCATATCAATATCATTCGCTTCATCATTTCCTAAATCTTTTTCTTTGAGTTGTTCTTCAAAACGTTCCAATTGATCAATTGGATTATTTAATTCGGTATAAGCATTCGCAAATTCATTTCCACCAATGAATAATTCAAAACGATCTACGAATCTAGGATCTTCTGGATTCTTCTTTGTAAGTGGAGATATTTCTAATGGATGTCCATATAAGAAAGTAGGTTGAATTAAAGTTTCTTCTACATATTTTTCAAAGAACTTATTAATGATATGACCATATTGTTTTTCATGCTCTTCTAGTTCAATACCATGTTCTTTTGCTAGATTTAAACATTCATCTAAAGACGTGATTGCTTTAAAATCAATCCCTGTCTTTTCTTTAATCGCATCCGTCATAGATACTCTAGCCCATGGTCCATCAATATGAATCTCATGACCATTGTATTGGAAGGTCGATTTTCCCATAACTTCTTTCGCAATGGTTGTATACATTCCTTCTGTTAAATCCATCATTCCTTCTAAATCACTATACGCTAGATAAGCTTCCATTAAAGTAAATTCTGGATTATGGTTTGTATCCATTCCTTCATTACGGAATACTCTACCAATTTCATAAACTGCTTCCATACCACCCACAAGTAATCTCTTTAAAGGTAACTCTAAAGCAATACGTAAATACATATCTAAATCTTGTGTATTATGGTGTGTCACAAATGGTCTCGCACTAGCACCTGTTAGTAATGTTGAAAGGATTGGGGTTTCAACTTCTGTAAATCCTTGTCCACTCATATAATTACGAATACATTGAATAATACGAGGTCTTAAGAACGCTACTTTCTTAGAATCTTCATTCATAATTAAATCAACATATCTTCTACGATAACGTTCTTCTTTATCTGTTAAACCATGGAATTTTTCAGGTAAAGGTCTTAAAGCTTTTGATAAGTGTGTATATGCATGAACTTCTACCGATAGTTCACCTGCTTGTGTTTTAATCACTTTTCCTTGAATTCCTACAATATCTCCAATATCACTTTGTTTGAAGATTTCATAGACTTCTTCTCCAACAACTTGTTTCTTAACAACCACTTGAAGTCTACCATCACGATCTTGTAGGTCCATGAATCCAATCTTACCCATACGACGTTTTGACATAATTCTTCCTGCGATTGTAACGTCTACACTTAAACTTTCTAATTCTTCTGCACTTTTTTCTCCATAAGCTTCTCGAATTTGACCACTAAAGTGTGTACGTTTAAAGGCGTGTCCAAAAGGATCAATTCCTTGGGTTTGAAGTGCTTCCATCTTTTGACGACGTGCGAGCTCTTGATCGGTTAACTTTACTTGTTTTTCTTCTGACATCTTCTTTTCCTCCATATAAAAACTCTCATCCTAGATAGGGACGAGAGTCTCGTGGTACCACCCTAATTCATAATAGTAAAGAACTATTACCTTCATTATGATGTTAACGCCATCTACGATTATCTCCAGAGTCTTTGTCGAAAGATAGTCCCTTCTCTTCTTTTCACCAACCAGAAGTTCTCTAACAAGGTTCTAGCAATCCATTCTCTTTCTTTGATAATGTAGTTATTCTATCACATTTTTTATTACTTTGTATTTAAATCTTCTAAAGCATCAAACGCAAATTGTACTTCGACACACATTCCTGTTTCCATTGCTTCTTCTTTAAAGTTCACAAACCCACTATGTAATGGATATCCTCCATCACATCCTAGGTGTCCAAATACGATTGGGCAATATTTCCCATACTCTGCAAAGTCTTCTCCAATCATAGCAGGTACAGCTAATTTGAAGTCTTCTTCACTTGGTAAAACTTTCTTACATGCATTCTTTAATACTTCGTAAGCATGTTCATCATTAATTAGAGGTCCACCTAGGCGATCTACTTTTA
>CADBUH010000252.1 GCA_902797775.1 uncultured Erysipelotrichaceae bacterium
CTATGAAGGAGATCGTTATACAACTGAACAACATCTTGAAACCTTAAAGGTAAATGGATGGGATTTCTGTCCAGTTGATATTATGGACGCAGAAGGAACCATTACGTTACCAGTAAAAGGTGGAAAATGGTTTACAGAGATGTCACATGGGAAAACCATGACAAATTATGATTCCATGTTTGTATTAACACACTTTAAAGGTCATACAATGGGTGGCTTTGGCGGCTCCAATAAGAATATTGGAATTGGATGTGCTGATGGAAGAATTGGTAAAGCTTGGATTCATAGAAAAGATAATAATGATTGGGGTGTTGTAGAGGATGAACTAATGGAAAAGATTAGTGAATCTACAAAGGCTACGATTGATTTCTTTGGTGAGAATATAACCTATGTAAATGTAATGCGTAATATGTCTGTATCTTGTGACTGTGAAGGTGTGAATGCACAACCTGTTGTTACACCAAATGTTGGTATTTTAGCTTCTACCGATATTTGTGCAATTGATACTGCATGCGTTGACTTAGTATATGCAATGTGTGAAGAAGATCATCACGACTTAGTAGAACGTATCGAAACTAGACATGGACATAGACAATTATCTTATATGCATGAGATTGGGATGGGTAATTCTAAATATATTCTCATTGATTTAGATAATGATGAAGTTCGTATTACTCCTAAGAAAGCAGTTGAAGGAGTTGTACCATTTAAATTAGTGAAATAACACTTAGAAAGATGCCGAAAAGGCATCTTTTATTATGCATATTTATGAAAATATTTTCATTTGATGAAAAAATTCACATTTTTATTGCAAATAATGAAAATGATTATATAATAAGAACATCTTTATTAAGATAGGGAAGGAACTATTATGAATTACAAGCAATTACTTAAAGGTGGATTAGCACTTGCAATGTCATGTATGATGGTAGCTTGTGCAAATGACACTACAGCAACAAACACAACTACTTCTACTTCAACAGGGTATGAAGGCGCAGGCGATCTAACAAGCTTTAAACTAGGTACAGCTGGTCCTAGAACTGGAGCAGTTGCGGTATATGGTTTAGCTGTAACAAACGCTGCACGCTTAGCTGTTGATGACTGGAACAAAGAACATGGAACAAACATTGAAATGATTTATGAAGATACACAAGCAAATGAAACACAAGCTTTAAATATCTATAATAAATTTGTTTCGGATGATAAAGTAACAGCGATTATTGGTGGAACGATTTCAAGTGAATCCATTGCGATTGCGGGTGCAAGTTCAGATACAGGAGTACCTATTATCTCTCCATCTGCTACAGCAGCAGCATTTACAGATGACAATGGAAGTAATGTATTCCGTGCTTGCTATACAGATCCTCAACAAGCACAACTCGTTGCGGATTTTGCGATTGATACCTTAGGTGTTAAAAAAGCAGCAATCCTTTATAACATGTCTGATGATTATTCAACTGGTCTAGAAGAATCCTTCAAAAAAGAATTTGAAGCAAAAGGTGGAACCGTTGTAATCAGTGAAAGTTATCCTGCAGATACAGTAGATTTCCGCACACAACTTACAAAGATTTCTGGTGAAGACTTCGATGTATTATTTGTGCCAAACTACTACCAAGATGACTTCAATATCTCTCAACAAGCACGTGAACTTGGTATTACAGCACAAATCCTTGGTTGTGATGGATGGGATGGTGTCCTAAGTGTAGCTGGTAATAACGCTAGTGTTATTGAAGGTGCAATCTTCATTAACCAATACAGTCCAGATATGGAAAGTGTACAAGATATTATGGCTTCTTATCGTGAAGTATATAATGAAGAAATTAACTCCTTTGGAATTAACGCATATGATGCAACAAAGCTTGTTCTTAGTGCGATTGAAAAAGCCGGTAGTTTAAAAGCTGAAGATATTAATAAAGAAATTGCTTCTATGGAATATCAAGGTATTCTAGGTAGTATTAAGTTTGATGATAATGGTGATCCAATTAAGACACCTATTTATGTGACGATTAAGGATGGCCAATACGTAACATACGGTAAGTAGTTTCTAAAAGAAAAAGAATGGGAAACGGAAGGTACCGTTTCCCATTTTTTGTTTATAATAAAAGGGGTATATATGTCAGGCGTAGTAATGTTTTTTATGCAAATCATCAATGGATTAAACATAGGTTCAATCTATGCTTTAATTGCGCTTGGTTATACGATGGTTTATGGGATTGCGAAACTTATTAACTTTGCACATGGTGATATCATCATGGTTGGTGCTTATCTAAGTCTTGTATTACTTAATACAGGTATGCATTGGTCAATCGCGACACTGTTATCTATCTTAGGATGTGCACTGTTAGGATTCACAATGGAAAAAGTGGCTTATAAACCACTCCGTAAAGCATCTCGTATTTCATTATTAATTACAGCGATTGGTATGAGTTATTTACTTCAAAACTCTTTCCAATTAATCTTTAGTGCGAATCCAAAACCATATCCTGCCTTTATTAATTTACCTTCCTTAAAGTTAGGTTCTATTACGATTAGTTCTAATTACTATACAACCTTTATCGTATCGGTTCTTTTGATGATTCTTTTAACTTTATTTGTGAAGAAGACAAAGATGGGTAAGGCGATGCGTTCAGTAGCAGAGGATGAAGGTGCTGCTAGGTTAATGGGAATTAATGTGGATCATACGATTTCTTTAACGTTTATTATTGGTACTGGACTCGCTGCTGTTGCGGGTATTCTCTATAGTAATTGTTATACGATTATTTCTCCTACGATGGGATCTTTACCAGGTATTAAAGCATTCATTGCGGCAGTACTTGGAGGAATTGGTTCTATTCCAGGAGCGGTATTAGGTGGTTTTATTCTTGGTATGATTGAGACGCTTGTAAAAGCGTATATTTCATCCCAACTTGCAGATACAATCGTATTCTTAATTTTGATATTGATGTTGGTATTTAAACCTGCAGGTATCTTAGGAAAGAATGTAAGAGAGAAAGTGTAGGAGTGTGTATGAAAAAAGTATCTTTTAAACAACAACTCCTCATTGAATTAGGAATTACGTTAGGTTTATTTTTACTCCTACAAGTTTTAATGAACCTTGGAGTTATCACAACCTATTGGAAGGGAATCTTTATTACAATCTGTATTAATGTGATATTGACGGTATCTTTAAATATCACTAGTGGTTTCTTAGGAGAGTTAGCTTTAGGACATGCGGGCTTTATGGCAGCAGGTGCGTATATTGCGGCAGTCTTCTCGAAATCAATTGCGTTAATTCCTTCGGTAGAATTTCCTTTAGCGTTATTAATTGGTGGATTATTTGCGATGCTATTAGGATATTTAGTATCAATCCCAACATTGCGTTTACGTGGGGATTATCTAGCGATTATCACATTAGCGTTTGGAGAAATTGTACGAAATGTATTATTGAATATTAAGTTTACGGGTGGAGCAGGAGGTTATTCTTCCATTCCAAAATATACAACCTTCCCATGGACTTTCTTCTTAGCGGCAGCTTGTGTATTACTATCACGCTCATTAATTAATTCACGCCAAGGTAGAGCGATTATCTCTATTCGCGAAGATGAAATCGCTGCGGAATCTTCAGGCATTGATACAAATAAATATAAGAAATTAGCGTTTGTATATTCTGCCTTCTTCGCAGGCATTGCTGGAGCACTCTATGCACATTATATGGGTTTCCTACAACCTGCTTATTTCAATCTTGATAAATCCATTGAAATCTTAGTTATGTGTGTATTAGGTGGTATGGGAAATATTACCGGATCCATTATTTCGGCTTCCATTCTTACCATCCTACCAGAAGCGTTAAGACAAATTGCGGATTATCGAATGTTAGTCTATTCGGTTGTGTTAATTGTGATGATGTTAGTGAAGTATGCACCACAATTCCAAGGACTTCTTGCGAAGTTTAAACACCAAAAAGAAGAGGAGGCCTAAATATGAGTTCAAATAAAGTCGTTCTTGAAGTCGAAGATTTAGGCATCAACTTTGGAGGCTTAAGAGCTGTAGATAACTTAAATATGACCATCCATGAGAATGAACTCTATGGTTTAATTGGACCAAATGGGGCTGGTAAAACAACCGTCTTTAATATATTGACAGGGGTTTATCCTCCAACCGATGGAACAATCAAATTAGAGGGTCAAGTTATTAATGGGAAAACACCGCATGAGATTGCACAATTAGGAATCGCACGTACATTCCAAAACATACGTCTATTTAAAGATATGACGGTTAAAGAGAATGTCTTAGTATCTCTTGGTGTACATGCGGATTATGATGTGGTAACTGGAATGTTTAAATTACCTAAATTCCATGCCCAAGAAGTCGCAATGGAAGATGAAGCGATGCGTCTTTTAGATGTCTTTGAGCTAAGAGATGATTGTGATAAATTAGCACGTAATTTACCTTATGGTGAACAAAGAGAGTTAGAAATTGTAAGAGCGTTAGGAGCACGGCCTAAATTATTATTGTTAGATGAACCTGCAGCAGGGATGAATCCACAAGAGACAGAAAACTTAATGCGTACCATTGATGTGGTAAGAAAACAATTTGGAATCTCAATCTTATTAATTGAACATGATATGAAACTTGTTATGGGTATCTGTGAGAAGATTACGGTATTAAATTATGGAGCGATGTTAGCGTGTGGAACCCCAGAAGAAATTCAAAATAATCCACAAGTTATATCTGCATATTTAGGAGAATAGTCATGTTGAAGGTAGAAAATTTAGTTGTACGATATGGTATGATTGAAGCAATTAAAAATATTTCTTTTACTGTTAATGATGGAGAAATATGCACTTTAATTGGGGCAAATGGTGCTGGTAAAACAACAACGATGCATACAATATCAGGATTAATTAAACCTGTATCTGGAAAGATTCTTTTAGATGATGTGGATATCACAAAGGTTCCATCCCATAAGATTGTGTCAATGGGATTAGCACAAGTTCCAGAAAGAAGAAGAGTATTTGCCCAAGAGACCATTGAAGAGAATCTTGAGTTAGGTGCTTTCACAAGAAGAGATAAAGATGGAATACAAGAAGATCTTAGAAAAGTATATGATCGTTTTCCACGTCTAGAAGAAAGAAAGAAACAATTAGCGGGAACTCTTTCGGGTGGTGAACAACAAATGTTGGCGATGGGTAGAGCACTAATGGCTCGACCTAAGATTCTATTAATGGATGAACCATCGATGGGATTATCACCATTACTTGTAAAAGAGATTTTTAGAATCATTGAAGAAATTAATAAACAAGGTACAACTGTATTACTTGTTGAACAAAACGCAAAGATGGCTCTTGCGATAGCACATCGTGCATATGTATTAGAAACTGGTATGATTACATTAGAAGGAACAGGAGAAGAACTCGCAAAGGATCCTCGTGTCCAATCTGCTTATTTAGGAGGTTAATAATTATGTATGTAAAAGATCATATGACTGTCTCTCCATACTGTATATTTCCAAATACTTCAGTATCCAAGGCAATTGATATTCTTGAACAAAAAGGATTTCGCCGTCTACCAGTCGTAGATGAAAATGAAGTCTTAATTGGTTTAGTAACAGAAAATACAATTGCGGAAAGTTCAGGTGCACAAAATACTTCCTTATCCATTTATGAATTGAATTATTTATTATCACGAACAATGGTATCGGATATCATGATTAAGGATGTTGTCACAATTCACCCAGATGCATTATTAGAAGAAGCTGCTGATATCATGATGAAAAAAGCAGTTAATGCGTTACCCGTTGTGGATGAAAAGAATAAAGTAATTGGAATTATTACAGAAAGAGATATCTTCCGTGCATTCATTGATTTATTAGGTTTCAATGAAGAAGGAACACGTTTTGTGGTAAACATGAAAGAAGATAAACCGGGTGAATTTGAAAAGGTTGTCTCTCTCTTCTCTAAGAATCAAGTGAACTTAAAAAATCTTGGGGTATATCATAACGAAAGAGGTATTGAAGTTGTGATTATCGCTTCTGGTGATTGTGCCTTCATGAAAGATGAATTAGATAAAGAAGATGGTTGGAAAGTAACCGAAGTAAAAAAACAAAATCTTTAAGGAAAACCGCTTATGCGGTTTTTTAAATGCTAAAATGAAATAGATAGAGGTTAAGCATCATGATCATAGATACATTATTTGAACACGGTATGTGTACATTAATACCTAGAGGGAGAATTGATTCAAGTACTTCAGGTGATTTCCAACACGCAATGGATTATGCATTAGGTAAGACAAAGAATATTATGATTGATTTTAAAGAAGCAGAATATATTTCTTCTTCTGGATTAAGAGTTCTTTTAAGTGCGAAAAAGGCACTTGGAAATGCAGGAAGTATTGCGATAACAAATTGTAATCAAGCAATCCTAGAAATCTTAGATTTAACAGGGTTCTCCGACCTATTTGATGTAGATCGAAATACAACACTCGACGCAAGTCAAATGAAAGCCATCTTTTTTGATGTGGATGGAACCTTATTATCCCATACAACAAAAATCATCCCTGAAAGTGCGAAACGCGCAATTAAAGAAGTACGTGAAAAAGGATTAAAGGTCTTTATCGCTTCAGGTAGAGATATGCGAGAACTTCAAAAGATACTCGAAATGAATGGGGATATGAAGTTTGATGGATATTTAACCTTAAATGGGAATGTATGTATTAATGAAAAAGGGGAAATGTTTGCGGGGAATGAGATTGACCAAGGAGAAGTAGAAATACTCGTTAATATCTTTCGAGCTGGAACCATTCCATTTGTCTTAATTGGTGAAAAAGAAAGATATATTAATTATGTGGATGATGTGGTTATTGAAACCCAAGAAGCTACCCAAGGTACGATTCCAGATATTGGAGAATATAAAGGAGAAAAGATTTATCAGTGTCTAGCCTTTGTGGACTCTGAAATGAGAAATCGTTTAGAAAACTTATTAGATCAATGTTCAATTACAAGTTGGAATGAAAGAGGTATTGATATCATAGCGAAAACAGGTGGTAAAGCTGCAGGTATCCAAAAGGTAATTGATATCTATAAGATAAAGCGCTCTGAAACGATGGCGTTTGGAGATGGTGAAAATGATTTATCAATGTTGAAGTTTGCGGGTATAGGAGTAGCGATGGGCAATGGTGTAGATAAGGTAAAACAGAATGCGGATTACGTAACATCTTCCATTGATGAAGATGGTATCTATAATGCCTTTAAGCATTTTAAACTCATTGATTAAGATAGAATATATTATAATGAATAGAGATAGGGAGAGGTAAGATAAATGAAAACATTTGGGATGATGGTATTATTTGTAATCTTAGGTGTGGTAATTGGATACTTACTATTTAAGTTACAAAGCAAAAAAGAAAAGAAAGAAGTCATTACAAGTTCTTTTATTGAAAGTAAACTAGCAGATTGCAGTGACTTAACAACTTGTAATCTAGAATATGTTGATTTAGTGAAATATGAAAATGGAACGATTCCATTTATTTCAAAACGTTCCTTTTCAATGATTTATCAAGCTAATATTCGTGCAGGGGTTGATTTAAACCAATGTGAAATTACAGTTTCACCTTCAACAGTAAAAATTAAATTACCTGAAACAGAGATTCAATCCATTGATGTAGATACTGATAGTTTACGATTCTATGATGAACACTTTGCGTTATTTAATTGGAATGAGAAGGAAGATATCTCAGCTGCTTTAAAAGCTGCACGAGAAGATGCAGAAAAGAATGCGAACTTAGAGAAACTTAAGATTCAAGCACGTAGACAAGCAGAAACGGTTATTTATAAATTAATTAAACCTGTCTTAGATGAAGGTAGAAAACTTATTGTTGAATAAAGGAGGGAAACCATGGAGACAGTAAATTTAGACAAAGCAAAAGAAATTATTGATCAAAGATTAGACCAAGCAAAAGAAGTTTTAGAAAGTAATGAACAAGTAAATGATTTAATTGAAAAGGTACAAGCTAAGATTGATAGTGTACCAGTATTAAAGGATGCATTAAATGATGCGAAAGATGTATTTTCTTTACTTAAGAGTTATGTGAATAAAGAATATACAGATATTTCACCTAAAGTAATTGGTTCAATGGTAAGTGCGTTACTATATCTTGTGACAAAAAAGGACTTAATTCCTGATAATATTCCATTACTAGGTGTTGTGGATGATTTAGCAGTATTTGGTGTCGCACTTAAGATTATTGGACCAGAGCTCGACACTTATCGTGAATGGAAGAAAGATCATAGTGCTTAAATAATTCTTACGGAGGGGTAGAATGACAAGGCGTGGTGGGCCAATGGGTGGCCCTGGTGGAC
>CADBUH010000253.1 GCA_902797775.1 uncultured Erysipelotrichaceae bacterium
TATTCATAGAAACATTATACTCTAGTTTTCCTTATGATATTTCTCAAACTCCTCATTTATTTTGTTTAAGGATTGAAGACAATAATAACCTTCCACTTCAGAATAAGGAATCTTTAACTTATAAGAAGTCGAAGCGATACTATTTCCTTGCCTATAACAATTCTCTAAACGTTTCTTTATTTCTTCTGATAACTGAATACGATTATAAATCTTTTCAAACATAAAACCCTCCTGTTTCTATCCTACAAGGAGGGTTCTAAATCGTTGTGCATTCCTTTGTACTACGCTTAATAATTTTTATTTAAACGATAGATTGTTTCTGTTCTATTTTCAAAATTTAATGCTTTTAATAGATAAATGGAGGATATATTGTCTTTCCTGCATTCTGCTTCAATATATTGATATCCCGATTCAAAGAAATAAGAAAAAATACTAAGAAGTGCTTCTTTCATATATCCTTTCCCCCAATCATCAGGGCTTAAACAATACCCAATACTAATTCCTTTTTTATCCTTTGTACGAACACCATTAATTTCCCCAATACGTTCATTCGTATCTTTCTCTATTAAACACCAATCATAAAAATAGGGACTTGCATAATATGGGAATTTAGATTTGACATACTTGATCGATTCTTCCAAGGATTTTGATGGGTTTGAATCCATCGAAACAAAAACCTCGTCCCTGCTTAACCAATTATGATGCGAAGAAAGGATATCTTCTTCTTGAAATGGTCGTAGGATGAGATTCTTGGTTGTAAGTTGTATTGTCCCTTTAGCCATGATGAACGGATGCGAGATAATATTGAACCATTTCTCTACCAAATGGTTTAATTAACCAGTGTAACGCATCATAATCTTCATACTGGATATCATCTAATTCTTTCATAAAATCCTCATAACTAATATAGCCAAGGATTGCATTATTATCTGCATCAAAGAATTGAACAATCCATTTTTCAACATTCTTATTTGTTGAATTTGATGGGTTTTTCAATAAAATAATTGGTACATCAATTGGTAAAGTAAATAACCCAATCGTTCCTTCTTCTCGATCTAAGAATTCGCTTTCTACAATATAAACCATCTCTTTTTGTTTGGCGTGTAGCCAATCACGAAAGAGATTCGTATTTGAAACATTCTTCCAAGAAAGAACTTCTTTTTTACTTAGAGCTAACTTATGCATTGCACAACTTAACTCAATGTATTGATTCTCATTCTCCATAAGATTATTTACTAAATCTTGAAGAATCTTTGAATTCATTCCTTCTAATTCTTCTTCCATATCCACAAGTTCCTGACTTGTGACAGGATTACTATTTAAGGTTATACTACAAGTCCATTCCTTCGTAATACGCACAATCAATTCAATAAAATCATATATTTCTTCTTGCGTAGAAGGAAGTAATAAGACAAGTCCTATATTTTCTTTTTCTTCTTCATTCCAATATACGCGAATCCCACGGCCTATATGAGAAGGATGAAAACATAAAAAACCTTCTTCATGAATATGTCTTACAACAAAATGATTATTCTCAATTGCGCCATATTGAAAAGAATCTCCTAGAATTACCTCTAAAGGTAATGGTTTAGGAAATTTCGATTTTTGAATTAAATTTACTTCTAGTTTTATAGCTTGATTCATCTTCTACACTATATCACGTTTCCCTACTTATGATTCATCGTTTTTTAAGTAGGTTTCTAATAATTGTTTTTCTTTTTCATCAAGTTCATATTTTTCAAAAAGATCAGGACGCATTTTCTTTGTGCGTAGTAAGGATTGAAGATGACGATATTCTTTGATGTTGGCGTGATGGCCAGATAATAAAACTTCTGGTACTTCTTTTCCATCAAAAGAAGCAGGTTGTGTATATTGTGGATATTCTAATAATCCATCTTCATACGATTCTTCTTTCGTTGATTCTTCTTTAATCGCACCTTCTAATAATCGAATCACAGAATCTGCCACAATCATCGCTGGAATCTCTCCCCCTGTTAATACATAATCACCAACCGAAATCACATCATCCACATAGTCTTCTACTCTTGCGTCAATTCCTTCATAGCGTCCACATATTAGAATCAAATGATCTTTCTTCGCAAATGTATGAGCATCCGTTTGGTTATATAACCTTCCAGAAGCAGATAATATGACAGAATAACTATTATCGTCTTGAAGTTCTTTTAAGGCATCCACAATAGGTTGGCACATTAAAACCATCCCTGCTCCTCCACCAAATGGACTATCATCCACATGGTGATGA
>CADBUH010000254.1 GCA_902797775.1 uncultured Erysipelotrichaceae bacterium
ATTATCATCATAATTACTGAATAAATAATTCAATAATTCTTCTTGTCTAGCTTGACCTAAAGTTAACCTGTATAAAGAAAGTATCTTGATTAATCTTTCATATATAAGTTTATCTCTACTTAAAGGATACATAGGGACAATACGTTCTATTTTTATCATATCTGCAGATTCTGTTAATCCCCAAAAAGGTATTAAATCAGATTTACCATCACATTTACTCTTCTCTACAATCTCAGCCTTATCGAACATTTCTTTCCATATATCGTTTTCAAATTCTATATTCCCGTATCTTTTGGCAATATTTTGACGTATAGCTAAACATTCAAAACGATTAATCCTACCTTCTCTTTGTTCAATGTCGATTGGATTTGACGGCAGATTCCAGTGTACTATTCTTCTACAATAATTATGGAAGTCCAGTCCTTCTTGGCCAATAGATGTCGAAGCTAATACAAAAGGTCTAAATGGTGAATTAAATGCATTTCTTACAGTTTTTTTGCGATCACTATCAGAATCTTTTCCAACACCTTTTGTAAAAGCAACTGCAAAATGAGTTCTAATATTTGTTTCTCTTTCTTTTCCCTCGTGATTTATACGTTTTTTAAAATTATTATATGTATCTATAGAATATTGGGTTGTTTTAATATCAATAGATTTCTTAAATGCTTTATGCGTATTTTTCAATTTATTATTGTTATCATCTAAACCAGTTGATAATAAGTGTACATATTCATCAAAAACAGATTGAATATTTCCTTGTTTACAATACTCTAACAGCTTCATCCAATAAGGATAGTTGTCAGTTATCGATAATTCTATTGCTGCAATCGATTCTGGGCTATTCATTCTCCTCATAAATACTCTTGCTATTTCACATCCGTAAATAGCTTCATTTTCATTTTCATTATGTTCAATTATGCTATATGATCTCATAGCACATATCGCAGGAGAAGCAATTGCCATATTAGTTAAAACACCTGATAGATCTTTCGGTATTTTACCTAAATTCTGATATTCAGAGTCTATGGTTTCTTTATAAAGCATTTTAAGATAATCCATATGTTTATAGAAACCTTGCATATTGTTTTGATCGTATTCGTTAATATAGTTATAAGTTGAGTCAAACCAATTTATAAAATAATCATAACCGTCTAATAACATAGGCAATAAATAATACCATCTGGTATCTTCTTTACCATTTTGCTTATTTGGAAGCTTAGATTTAACTTTTGACAATTCTTTATTTATGTTTGTTTCAATATCTTTTAAAGTACTGTTACTATTCAAGTATTCAATAGGATTATATAAATCCGCAAGATACTTTGAAGGATACATTAAACAAAATAATGTCATTGCGTTTGGATTTTTATCCTTTAAAGTGAAATTCATTCTTGGAGGAGGATACCTCTTTTCACTTTTTTCATCATTATTTAAAAAATAATGTGCATTTTCTCTTTTATTCTGAGCTAAAACACCAACTGTTTTTCTTTCCACCTCATATGACATCATTGTAGAAATCATACGTGGAACCATTTCCCACGCAGAAAAAATAAGGGTTTTTGTAAAATATTGATAATCTTTAAATACGCCTGTTAAAGGATAATACGGCCTCGACGGTGGTATCCATAATAATTTTTCAGAGCCTTTAGGTATACATGTGTTCATAATATTCTCTAAACGAGCATTATTACTACTAATCTTTTTATATTTATCAAGAGATTTTCTTTTTAACCAAAATGTATCTCTATTCATCTTATTGATTTCTATTGGATGATCAGTGAAATACTTTTCTATATCATTTTTGATTTTATAATCTTTCATAAAAGACATAATATATGGTGATGATTTAATAAAATCTACGGGCACACTTTTAAAACGAATATCAATTTCATCTATTAGATTTGCCGCTTGAACATAAGACTTTATGTCTTGTTCTAAAACATTAATAGAAGTATTTACAGAGCTGTCATCTATTATATCGGAATTACTTTTTTCAGAAATACGTTCTGTTCTACATATAGTTTCATATAATTTATCTTCTGCATTATTCTTTATCTGCAAAATAGTTGTGGTCGTATTATTTGAAATCTCTCTTAGTTGACTAGCATAATCTTGCCAAACAATTTTAAAATCTTCATATTTCTTTTGATCATAATTTAAAAATTTTATTACATTCATAAATTCTTCATAGTGTTCATCTATAGATTCATCTACTTCTTCTAATGTTGAATACATCTTATATGGTGTGGCGGAAAGCAAGAGCATATTAACTTTATCTGAATCAAAAAAACTGTTTGTCAAAACTCCAATCTCCGATTCAGTATCCTTTTCTTCAATTAAATACTTAAAGCGTTGAAATTCATCAAGAATAACTAAGTCTGGTTCTAGTCGTTCAATACTAATTCTTGCAAACATTGCTCTTAAACTATTAATTACTTGTTTATGTTCTTTGTTTGGTTTTTTTAGATATCTTAAATCTTCTAATGTTTCTATTAACCTTTTATAAAGGGTCGAGTTATCAGCGTCTTTTATATTTAGATGATAATTACATTTTTCATACATGTATTTCAAATACTCGCCACCAGCTTGTTTATCACATAATCTAACTGCACCCCGAAATTTTTTTACATCATTATTCCAATTATCTTCAATCACATCATTTCTAAGCAGCTTATTTAGCATTCTTTTATACGATTTTAATTGAGGTATACCATTTAGTACACAATAAATTAAAGCTCTTTCCTGAGCCATTCCCGGCCCTGAAGACAATCTAAAAGAG
>CADBUH010000255.1 GCA_902797775.1 uncultured Erysipelotrichaceae bacterium
ATGCACCGCTAGATAATATTGCAATTACTACTGTCTTATCCATTAGCTCACCTCCGAAAGAGAATTAATCTCTTTCAATATTCTTCTTAATTCTTTATCTTCGTTACTTAATTCATCAATTTTTCCTTGCATATCCTTTGCGAATCTTTGAATTTGATTAACAATATCGTTATTGTTAGCTGGATAGTAATTGGTTTTGACATTTGCAATATATCTGTCATCTTCTATTTCATACCATGTATATCCATCTTTACCAGTTACACTTGAAACGTTGTAAAAGCCTTTTTGAGCGAAACCAACAATATCGCCAGTTAACGAAGGAGCTGTTCTGATTCTTAAAGTTGAATCAGTAACTTCAACCTGATCTACCTGTGTGTTTCTTGAAACTGGCTCTATGGAATCATAATGAAGATATCCTAATAAACTGCCTGTGTAATTAGTGCCTATTTGCCATTTATAATTACTAAAGGAATTTGGATTACCATTCATGTATTGTGATAATAATGCAAAGTCACCATTCACTTCTTCAATAAAGGCTACATGGCCATAATTACCATTAAAAACCACAATATCATTGGCACATGGTTTATAGTCCAATCCTTTAACAACCCAGGGCTCACGATAATTAGCTAGCCAATCTTTTGCACTCGTATATGTTCCTTGTTTGGTATTTCTATCCCAATAACAAGGCGCGGTCATATTTTTTTCTAATGATCTATAAAATGCATACCATGTACACTGATAGATTGATTTGACATTCCAGTTATAAGGTGGGGCTCCATAGGTTACAGGGCTTTTTCTTATGTCCTTACCCATTAGCCGATTCCTCCTTCCTGGTATGAGTTGGTATTAATTTGAACATCATCATAGGAAGTGTATTTTAGTGTTTTGAGTGATTTGATTTTATCTACGACATCTTTTGATATATCGATAGCCCAAACAACTAAGATTGCAAATACCTCAATCGTAGAAATAAAATCTGTTGATATAACAATGTCTTTAGTTAATTGCAAAGTTAACGCAAATAAGTTCAATGAATAACACAAAGCAAAAATGCATATACCAGTAATTATTGCTTTTAATATTCCAAACATGAACTTTTTAAAATCAAACTGTTCTTTAAAAGTACCAACTATGGTTCCTAAAACAATATTGATTGTATTTAATGAACCTACAACTATTAACATTAAAACTATTGTTTCTAGATTTGATTGGATCGCACCTAAAATCGTATCAATTATTACGTCCATAACCTACCTCCTACAATTTAAAAAAAATGTCACCTAACTAAATTAGTGACATACTGTTTTATAACATC
Organism: uncultured Erysipelotrichaceae bacterium; assembly: GCA_902797775.1. Classification (GTDB taxonomy): domain Bacteria; phylum Bacillota_I; class Bacilli_A; order Erysipelotrichales; family Erysipelotrichaceae; genus Bulleidia. The sequence goes on from CADBUH010000255.1 coordinate 1,319, forward strand.
TATAAATGAATTAGACTTCAGGAAACTCGTAAGGTTCGCCTACTATTTCTTCGTACTCATCAGCAGTAATCATTTTTGGTACTGCTGCAAAAACCATATCTTTAGTCCATAATTTCTTAACAAACCAATTCTTAATTTTTGTAAACCATTTTGAATGCATTATTATTCCTCCTATTTAACGTTAACTATTTCTTTGTATTCCTCTTCTGTAATCAGACCTTTCTCAACAGCCTGATGTACTTGCTCGGCAGTCCATAAGCCCTTATCATAGAACATTTTAATTTTGTCAAACATCTTAGAATGCATATTATACCTCCGCCTCAATCAAAGTATCAGTCATCATTGCGGTATATGTAACCTGAGCTTCCATTGTTTCTTGCCATGATGCTTGATGTTCACGTTTATAAATCATCTCTTCTTTTCTTTGAGCATCTTCTACAAACTTAGTACCATCATAAGTGTACCATCCTCCGTATGGAAAACTTTCCATTACTTCTGGATGGTCTGACATCTGACCGTAAAAGTCTCCCCCACTTTCAACAATTGAAAAACCTACAATATATCCTTCATTATAATCAAAATTATATTGATGTAATATCTTTTCCATTAAATACCTCCGTTAAAAAGTTACTGAATAAATACGAATTTTATTATAGTTACCATTTGGATGTACAGTACAACTAAAGTATTGACCTCTTTTTAAATACATAACTCCACTTAGCATATCAGAATCAAGCGCTGTTCCGTTAATTGTTGGTTGATAACAACTAAAAGAAATAAATAAATCTTGTGTTGCGTTTCCTGAACTTGGGTATCTATAATTTTCAGGACCATCTTTATAGTATAATAGGTCATTCATATTTGGTTTAGGTAAGTTTTCATACTTAGCTGGAACTGTAGGAATTGATTGCCAGGTACCTTTCTTAGATAAGTATTGGCCAGTAGTACTACCATCAAACGATAAAGAAGTACGTGCTATCTTTGAAGAGTTACTTGAGTCAGTTACAACCAATTTGTCACCGTTAGCAATCGCTACATCGCTTGATTGTAACGTTCCACCGTTTTGAATATTCCCGTGAGCGTGTGATGTTGGTGTCATGTTTGTAGGGAAATCTGACACTTGTGATTTTGTGATCAATATATTTTGAAAAGAAGCCTGTACTTTTCCATCCACCGTGCTTAATGCACTTAACGTTTTTCCCGCTCCTGTACCACTGACAGTAGAATCTAAACTTTCTAAAGCTTCCTTTACTGCAAGACCAGACATGCCATCTGAAGATGTTCCATCATAAGTATCAGAGATTACAGGAACATCTAAATCAGTAATATCAGCCATTAAATGTGTGTGCAAAAGATTTGCTTTATTAGCATCCAAATCATCGATTTCTGCCTGAAGTGTTCCAGGAACATCTTCTGCAAACGCTTCTTTGATGCCATCATACCAGTTGGTAAATGAATCTTCGTTTTCTCGCTTGAATTGCTGAATAAAACTTTGCCATTGCAAACTGATTTGTTCAAAGTCAATTTCTTTGACTGTTGCAGCAACCCAGCCACATAATTCACTATCCATTCTTGTATCAGTGATATTGCTTTGGCTTATTGAAGTTGATGCAGCACTTATCAATACCTGGCACAAAACTAAATCATATATATTATTTTCTCGAACCGGTGTTGGTGGTATTGGATTTTCAGAGTTCGTTCCTTTTTGAACCATTATAGTAATATCTCTGTCTGTATCATTTCTTCTGACAATTATATTATCGATTCTGTCCAATGTAGAATGAGCTCTGTCTAATGTTAAATTAGTTACTTCATCAAAAAATTTAACTTTACCTTCTATATTTACGTATCCTGTATCGACTGTAACACCCATACCACCACTTGAAGTTACCTGAAGATCATCATAGAATACACCACTTACAAAAAATGGCTTAAGCCATGTTGTAAAATCTTCTGCATCATATGTACGATCACCATCTATCGAATTATAGAATAATGCATTATTTGCCATTTTATTCACTCCAATCTACTGTATCAGGAAGTGCAAACCCTAATGTTGGTACTACAGTCATACCGCCATTTTCATATATTTCTTGCACTTCAGTAATTCTTACATCTAATTGAATGCCCCAATTTTCTTTATTTACCGTTACTATATCTCCTAAATCCCAATCTCCTTTATAAACAAAGTTGGCATTTGGATCTGTAATACAATCAAATGATTCAGCTTCTATATTCTGTTCTAAAGATTCGTATCCTTTTTGTCTTAGTGCATCCAGATACTCTTCTTGGCTAGTGAAATCATCAGATCTTATTTCTCTTGCATCTACAAATGTTTCTCTTAAATCAGGTTCCTGCTGTGAACCAATAGTTACATATATTCTCTGGCTGCCTTCCCCTTCGCCGCCTATTACAGCGTAATTCTTTAAAAGCTGATTATTCCAAGAATAAACAACATGATCTAAGTTTGCGTATTGTTCAGAAAAAATAACTCTGTTATTTAAACTTTGTCCTATCGACCTATCTATTCCTTTATAAGCTTCAAAAGATAATTGTTTACTTGAGAAATTAGGTACAACTCTAAAGCCTATTCCAGAGGATTTCGATAGTTTAACCATAATCGAAAGCAATTCTTTCATTGTTGCCTGAAATATTACAGTTTCACTATAATCTTTCAATTCTCCTAACACTAAATGAGGAATTGGGGTTACATAGTTTATCAGTTGTCTCATAGCTACTTCTACTTTTCCTGAAAAAGAGAATGTTTGTTTGATTAATCTTCTATCTAGCATAGAAGATAAGAATCTTCCAGAAACAACGATGCTCTTCTCTTCGTGACTTTCGGTAAAAGTTAAACTTTCTATAACACCTGCTTCATTACTGGATGATTTTGAAACAATATTGCCCTTTGATAGCAGCCTAACATTATCATTCGTTAAAGGCGCATGTAATTCAAACGATCCTGGTTCATAGTATTTTCTTGTCCATAACAAGGAGGTGTGATTTTCAACAACCCCCTGTCTCATCATATTAGAATCATATAGTATAATTTCCATTTTACACACCTATGTATTTCTGCTTATATGCTATTTCGACAAGTAAATTATCTTCGCCTTCTTCTGCTGAATACCTCAAGGTATTATCACCAGGGATTAGTTGAATGTATTCTGAACCTTCGTCTATCAATTCGTTTATTGCTGTTCTTACACCATCTCTAATTAGATAAGCGTTTTTATCATTGGTGACTGTAGAAATAATTAGTTTATCTTTTACTTGCATTGTAAAAGGATTTGCCTGAGTTCCTATCTGAATATATGAATTAGACTCAAAATGATATATCTTAGGATTTACCACATTGCCTTCGGCTTCCATTGTGATGACAATTCCTAATTTATCTAATGATGAATCATTTATAAATGAAACTAGCTTTTGAACTTCTCTTACAGCCAATTCTTCTTTGCTCTCTAGAAAGTTGTGTTGAAACTCAAACAACTTTCTCCATCGTGACATATATACATTTGTGTCATACATATCAGAAAAGAACGGATCAGGACATATTAAAGATATGGTAATTTTTCTAGTATGTTTCATAGTAGTTGATTCAACTTTCTCTACCACATACTCAATAGAACGTGTCTCTTTGTAATCACCATCATCTTCGTGATAAATAAATATTCCATTACTTCTTGGTTTGAATAAGGAATACAATAGGTTTCTATGTCTAGGATGTCTTTCTTTGTCTGCTAGAGTTATAACTATATTTCTTGGTTTTATAACTGAACCGATATATGTCGCACCATCACTCAGTGAATTGTCTGAAGAAAAAACATTAACATCAACTTCATATATCCCATCTACATCTTGCAATAAAAATGGTGAAAATGTGTCGTTAAAAACTAGCGAAATATTATCTGTGATATTAGTACATGTTATTTCTCTCATACTAACCTCCGATTCTCAAACCCAGCACCATTTGTCTTGTGGAGTTTCTTGTTAATCTTGCTGTTTCACTAGGAGATAAAGCTTTAGGGCTATAGTTGTTGATAACTTGATTAAACCCGCCATTTAATGCACTATTTCCAGAAACTGCACTTACTCCATAATCCAAACCCAAATCTGGTGAATATGAATCAATGGTAGCGTTAGTGATTCTAGACATTGCATCGGTTACCAGGCCAACATTTTCATCTATACCTTGTGCTAAACCTGCATCTATCATTTCACCATAGTATTTAAATACTCTAGAAGGAGAACTAATTACTAAAGTTGCTCTAGCCATATCTGATGCACTTCTTGCAACTCCACCAACTGCACTAACAACATTTTGTTGGCCACTTCTAACACCAGAAGCCATGCCATCAGTGATATTTTTTCCTAATCCAAACCAGTCGATTTGTTTTACAGCGTTCCATGCATCATTACATATATTTTTTATTGCGTTAGGAATAGATAATGCTAATGCAACTATTCCGTTTTTAATAAGATCTATAATATCTTTACCAAGTTGTATCCAATTTATGTTTTTTACCCATTCAATAGCGGTGTTTCCTATATTCCTTAAGGCTGTAGGAATTGCATTAACCAATGACACAATACCGTTTTTAATAAATTCGATAATGCTTCTACCCAACCCATGCCAATCAATTTTCTTGACAAAATTTAAAGCCGTATCTCCTATATTCTTCATCAAATTAGGAATGGCATTAAACATATTCTGGATTCCCTGTTTAATGAAAGTTATGATATTAGAACCTAAGCCAATCCAGTTTATCGCTTGGATTACATCAATCATCATTTGAACAATACTGCCCATGTTAGATATAAGAGCCGGAATTGCGCTGATTAACCCTTGTCCTAAAGTTTTGATAATTTCAACACCCTTTAATAAAATGGTAGGCATATTATCATTAATCAATCCTGCTATGTTTGATATTATTTTTGGTACATAAGCTATTAATACAGGCAAAGATTCTCCAAAACCTTTAGCTAAACTAACAAGCATATTCATACCAGCAGATACAAATTGCGGTAAAGATTCTCTTATTCTTGTAGTGAAACTAAGGATTAATGGCAGTATAGTTGAAGCAAACTGAGGGATGCCTGTTTGTAGTCCTTCCCCAATTTTCCCCAAAATATTTGCACCAATAGTTGTGAAATTTTCAAACATCCCAGCAAGTGTATCAAATATTGTGCTTGTAACGTTCCCTATCGAACTAATTATAGTAGGTAACGAATTAACTATTCCGTCAGCTAAATGAGAAGCCAAACTTAAACCTTGTCTAAATAAGACCGCAGCTCTTTCAGATATGGTAGAAACAAATGTACTAATAACTTCTGATGCTCCATCGATTACTTGTGGCAACATAGTTTTTACATTGAAATTCAAATTAGTTAATTGCGATGACAATTCAGACATACCAGAAACGATAACACCTGGAATTTCTTTCGCAATATTCCCAACCATTGCCAATACATTCTTGGCATATATTCCACTGGTTTCAACCAACGCTTTAAATGAATCACCAACATTCTGTCCTAAAGCTAGACTAGACATCAAGTTTTGATATGATGCCCTCATTGCGTTCATAGAGCCAGAAACAGTGGTCATTGCTTCTAAAGCAGTTGTTCCAGCAATGCCCATATTCTTCTGAACTACAGATATAGCTTTAGCAATATTAGCAAAAGACATATCATTGGCATTTACTGTTAAACCTAATTCTTTTTGGACTGAAGTTAGTTTAGATGCGTCATTAATCAAACGCTGCATCTCTGTTTTTGTACCGCCATATCCAAGTTTAAGATTATCCAACATAGTATAGTTTTGCTTTGCAAAACCTTGATATGCATTTTGTATTGATTGAATATCCGTACCAAATTTATTAGCGTTATCCGCCATGTCGATCATGGCCTGATTAGCTATAGTTGATGCTTTAAGTGTATCGCCTCCAAGACCTTGAAGTAGTGATGCAGAAAAACTAGTAACGTTTTCCATATAAGTGTTTGCAGAAACACCTACTGTTTTCCATGCGTTATTAGCATAGCTAAGCATCGTCTCTTGTGATTTTTGTAAATCACCATACTTGCCAGCTACAGAATCTACCGATTTGCCTACAAGCTTTGCATATTCCTCAACAGAACTTGCACCTCTAGTTCCGAAAAGAGTTTCTATACCACCGATTGACTGCTCGAGTTTAGCTCCTTCAGATATTGCTTGTTTGATAAACATGCCAATACCTGCACCCGCAACAATTTTTTTAATATTGCTTACAAGTTTCTGTCCAATAGACAAACCAGCACTGTTTCCTGCGTTTGTAGCTTCTCCACTAAGCAATCTGTTTATTGAACCAGAAATACCTTGTGCAGATGGAACTATTTGAACATAAGCTTTACCTAAATCAGTTGCCATTTCTACTCCTTTCTAAAATTCTTCTTCTTTCTTGCTCAAACTCTTCAGGGCTACTGAACGTTTGAGTATCTTCTTTATCTTTTAACAATTCTTTCAATAAAGATTTTGGTTTATTTGTTCCTTTACTGCCTTCATCAGAATTTAACCAAACAAGCATCTTTAAATGATCTAAAATAGAAACCATTATTATTTGATTAAAACTGATGACATTATCAGTAAATTTCATCTTTATGCGACTATCATCCCTTAGGCCAACAACTAGTGTCGCTACTAATTTCGGTGATAACTGCCGATAATCAAAAATATGATATGTTTCTGCCAGATCACATATCACAGCATTTCTATCGACTGATAACATTTTGGCCAGGGCAATTAGTTTTTTTCTTCTTCTCCAAGAGATTCCATTATGTAACTAAATACAGGGATAAATGTCTCCAGTTTTACCTGTCCTTTTTCATCTCTGTAAAAGTCATATAGCTTTTTTCTATCTTCTTTAGAGAATACTTTTTTACATAATCTAGAAATAGCGAAAACGTCTTCGTCATTTAAATCGACTAAGGCATCTAACGTTTCCATGTCGTTAAATGCCTCTTTGTTTACGTTGATTTCTAGACCTTCTTTAGTCTTTACTTTCATCAATTTTCACCTTATGCGTTTTCGTCTTCTTCTTCAGCTGATACGATGTATTCATAATGTGTGTTGCCCTGTGTATCAGGAACAGCTGTTAATGTGGTTTCATAGCCTAGCAATTCATTATCTCTAGAAACTATATCTCCAACTTCTGTAACTTTAGCATTAGGAATAACTGTTCTTTTTAAAACTCCATCTCTTAAGATTGTATCAATTACCCAAGAAACAGCTTCTTGAGGTTTTGAATTAGCTTTAACAACAATACCTGTATCTAAATTGCCTGTTACATTATTGTCTCCGTATACAGATTTCAATACATCAGGATTTAATGCTTCTATTAACTTGAAAGAGAAAGTGTCAGTTTTTTCTGTTTCAGAAGTATAAACGATATCTCCACCCCAAGCTTTGATGTTCTCTGATGTCATTGTGTTAGAGTTTGTAACACCATCTTCACTTACATAGCCTAGAGATGCAAAAGCAGAGTCTAATTCAGTAGTAGCATCTGTTGGAAGAGTTGTTCCTAAAGGTGCTCTACTGATTGAACCACTTACTTTTGGTTTTGCAACAGTTACATAATTAGTATTTTGCATTATATATTTCCTTTCTAATAGTGTGTAATATCAAAGACAGCCTGATATCGATATTGTTTTGTTTCGACATCTGTATAGTTGTAATCTGAATTAAGACGTACTCTACAGATTTCGTTCAATGTTGCAATATCTAACATAGCTTCTTTAACTTTTTCATTTAAAACGGATGCTTTTAACATTGATGTCGCATATGACTGAATAGCAATTGTCGCTTCAAATATACGATCATTTTGCGTACTGCCCGTTTTTTCTATCAAGACAAAGGAAGATTTGTTTTTAGGAACTTCCATATAAACATCTTCCTTTAGTCTGTCTTTTAAATAATCTAATACGATTTTTTCAATCATAGTTTTAACCCTTTGATGAACCTAAAGCTTTTAGTAATGTATTATTTTTGAGATTATCCCTTTTAGCTTTTTTAGTACTAGCATGAACAAATACTTTAGATCTATCACCTGATTCTTGTACTGAATAACTATAACCATGTCCAGCTTTATTAGAGACAGATGAACCATAATCGCTCAATACTTTTTTCATGTTTGCTGATTTCATTAGTTCAACCACACCACGTGAATTAAGTTCAAATTTGAATTTAGTACTCATATTTTTCCACCATTACTTTTGAGTTCCATTGCAAAGGAATCATTTCTTCTATACCGAATGTTTGAGGTGTAAAAACGTGAAATCTTTGTCCAAAAAACTCTACAAATTGGTCTTCCCAAACGTGAGTGTCTCCTTTTGGTATTCCTAATGTGTAAACAGCTTTCTTACCAGTCAGATTTTGCTGGTCTATTACATCAGTACTTTCGGTTGGTGTAACCAATACATTGTCAACTTCAACTCTAGATTCCTCATATTCTGGATGGTTAAAATCATCCACACCTGTTTCAATTCTATTGATTAGAGTGACTTTAATTCCCTTTATCATAGTCCATCATTTCAATAAAACCTATTCTTTGTCTTCTTAAACCTAATCTTGCAAGTTCAGACTTCTTTATAAAAAGTCCTCCACCTGGTACTAAATAGGTTCCAGAAACAGAATATCCTAAAGCGGATTGAGCAAACTGAGTTGTTGGCTCTGTATCAGTAGATGTCATCAAACTACGAGCGACAACATCTACTGTTACACTTTTAGCAACATTTTCTAAATAAGGATTATTCTCAATCATTTCATCTAGATCCTTGCCAACTTTGTTTGCTTCGTATCTTAGCGAATTAGAAACGATTGGTAATAGAGCTTCCGCTCTTTCTAATTCTTCATCACTTAAATTACGCCAAAGTTGAATTAAATCTTCGATTGTTGCGAAATTTTCCATTATTTTTTAGTTGTCTTCTTTTTTTCTTTAGGTTCTTCTTTTACTTCTTCAGGTACGACTTCCTTTTTAACGCTAACCTCTTCCCAGTTCTCACCAGAAAGAATTGCGTTTGTTTCTATGGAAGTTCCTGTCATCTTATTAACATATCTCATATTATTAAGCTGCTTTCTTAATAATAGCGAATGCATTGCCATCTAAAACACTCCAACCTAAGTAAGCTTCAATTCTTACATAAACCTGGTTATGGCCTTTTAGATCGCCTAATGTTGCATCGTTATCAGGATTGCCATACTGAATTACTTCGATAGGCATTTCTTTAGCGTAACCCCATCTGAACATGTTCTGGAAGTCACCTACAATTGCTAAGTCATCAGAATTGTTGAAAGAAACAGTGCTGTTTGA
>CADBUH010000256.1 GCA_902797775.1 uncultured Erysipelotrichaceae bacterium
AATCATCGGAAAATGTGTAGGGAATAATTGTTATATCTTGAGGGAGACAAAGTGGGAACTAGATCGCACGGCAATCCTATCTTATGGGCTAGAAAAATCCCTTCTTAAAAAAGGATTTAAAGAAATAGAGTATTCAATCGTTCAAGAAATAGAAGCGGATCAATTAGTGGAATCAGTAATTAAGAAATGGAATCTTGGGTTTGAGAAAGAAAAAGAAGAATGGAATAAGAATCCTGGGTGGCCAGCGAAACTTGTAGAAACAAGATTTGAATTGAATGGATGGGATTATCGAATCTTCTCAAGTGATATCTCACATGGGGTGAACGATTGGGATGATGGATTTATGGAAAGTGTTCAATCAAAAATGAAAGAAGACTTAGAAGAAATTGGTGCGAAGAATATCTATAACATTGGATTCTTAGATTAGGAGGGTATATGTCCTTAGGAGAAAGAATAAAAGAAAAGAGAGAACAGTTAGGTTTAACACAAGAAGAAGTAGCGAAACAATTAGAGATTAGTTTTCAAGCGGTTTCTTCATGGGAAAGAGATGAATATAAACCGGATACGAAGAACTTAATTAAACTCGCAGATATTCTAAATACTTCGGTATCTTCATTAGTAGAAGATAAAATATCTTTTAAGACAAAAAAAGAAATATATGATTGGAAACATATGAAAACCTATGTGAAGACAACAGCGAAACATTATAAGTTATCCAATACATTAAAAGCTTTAGATTACGCCATGGAAGCACATAAAGGACAATCGCGTAAGAAATCGGATGTTCCATATATTTATCATCCATTAAATATGGCTTGTCACATCTTAGCGTTAGATATTATGGATGATGAAATTATTGCGGCTACCTTACTGCATGATGTCATAGAAGATTGTGGAAAGAGTTATGAAGACTTACCAGTAAAAGATTCAATTAAAAAGTTAGTTAATGATTTAACACGTGAAGAAATACCAGGAGCTTCACGTAAAGAAAAACTCACAAAGTATTATAAAAAGATAAAGAGTAATCCAAAGGCTTGTCTCATTAAGTGTGTGGATCGTTGTAATAACTTGACGACGATGTCTTGGGGATTAAGTAGAGATCGAATCTATCGAACAATTAGTGAAACGGAAGAATATGTATTACCACTATTAAAAGTATTAAAGAATATTCCAGAATATAATAATGCGTATTGGTTGTTGAATTATCAAATTGAATCAATGTTAGATATTTATAAAAGATTATTATAAGAATGCAATATAATGAAATTAGATAAGTAAAGGAGACATAATTATGGCTCAACATGAAATCATTGATAAACATCCATTACTAGATGAAAATGGACATTTAATTGAAACTGGTTACGCAAAGAGTTTACTTCTTGATTATGACCGTAAAGCGATTAAAGCGAATTCTTTACGTATCAAAGAATGGGATTATTATTTGGTATATAATGATGATTTTGCGATTGCATTAACCATTGATGATAATTCTTATATGGCACTTGATTCCATCTCTTTAATTAATTTTAAGGAACGATGGGAACATACCAATTCTCCTATGAAATTTATGACATTAGGAAAACGTAACTTTCCATCTAGTTCAAAGGAAGGAAATCTTTGGGTAGAAGGAAAAGGGTATCAAATATCCTTCACATTAACAGAAACCGAAAGAATATTACGTTTCCACATGGATAATTTTTATGAAGGAAAACCAATTGAAGGATTAATCACTTTAGAAAATATTCCTACAGAATCAATGGTGATTGTTACACCATATAAAGAAAGTAAAGTTCATTTCTACTATAATCAAAAAATTAATTGTATGCCTGCAGAGGGGAAAGTAACCTTTGATGGGAAAGAATATGTATTTGAAAAAGAGAATAGCTTTGGAACCCTTGATTGGGGAAGAGGCGTTTGGACATATAAGAATACATGGTATTGGGGATCTGGCTCTGGAAAAGTAGATGGGCACTTATTTGGGTTTAATATAGGATATGGATTTGGAGATACTTCCAATGCGAGTGAGAATATGTTGTTTTATGATAGGAAAGCACATAAGTTATCACAAGTAACATTCAATATTCCAATGAAGGATGGTAAAGAAGATTATCTATCTCCTTGGACATTTACATCCGATGATAAGCGCTTTGAAATGGATTTTGAACCCGTGATTGATCGAGCATCAAATACAGATTTTATTCTATTAGGTTCAAATCAACACCAAGTATTTGGTAAATTTACAGGGACTTGTGTATTAGATGATGGAACGGAAATAAAGATTAAAGATTTCATGGGATTTGCAGAGAAAGTTAGTAATAAGTGGTAAGGGATTAGGAACTGTAGAATACAGTTCCTTTTATGATTGCCAAGAGTAGGAATTATTAGGTATGATGAAGAAAAGGAGAGAGGACATATAATATGATTCGAACAAAAACCGTAACGCTTAGTACGATTAAAGCGATTGCTTTTCGTCAAAAACTAACATCTGGTGGATCAGGTATCACCATTATGCGTGATGATTGTAAACAACCAGGCATAGCCTCGATCAGTAATAAGACTGGAGAACCAATTCCTACAGCGAATACTGATTTAGAAAAATATCCTCTTGAAGCCTTCAAAGAAGCAATGGAACTCACAAATGGCTTCCCTTATAAGAAACAAAAGGGAGTTAAAGTAAATGAAAAGATGTTCCCAGAGGAAACGGTTGAAGTCAATGAGGAAGAAGAAGTAATCATTGATAGTGATGAATACAATAAGATTATTGATAAATATACCGATAAAACTGGAAAGTTATCTTATGATTTAATGAATAAAGATTTCATTAAATTTGCGAAATCAAGTACGATTGTAAATAAGATGGTAGAAGAAAGAAAGAGTCTAGCGAGTATTCGTAACTATATCATTAGTAATCGTTTGAAAAACATCACAGGAAATGATGATCTTACAAGTAAAGAACTAAAGAAGATTGTTGAGATGCTTGATGAGGTAAATCCAAAAGGTGTCTATAAAGAGTTAAATAATGAACTGAAAAAGATGCTAAATGTAAATAAAAGAAAATAAGAGAGATAAGAATTCCTAAACAGGAATTCTTTTCTTATACTTATTTCATAATAATTGATAAAATAAAAATAGGATAAACATTTTAGGAGAATAGGATATGAATTGGATATATGAGGATGAAGTGAACCGTTGTCTTTTGTGTGAAGATGCACCATGCACGAAAGCGTGTGTTAAGAATTTAAATCCTGCCAAGAGGATACGGTCTTTATACTTTGATAATCCATATGGAGCTAGTGATCAACTGCCAAAAGAACTATGTGGAGAGTGTGAAGCACCCTGTGAAAAAGCTTGCATTCTTTCAAAGTGTACAAAACCAATTGAGATTAAGAATCTCATGGAAGAAATAAAAAAGATTAAAGAAACGGAAGAAAAAGTGGATGAAGACTTTGAAGTAGATTTATCTTGTGATATTTGTGGTGTTAAATTAGAAAATCCATTTATGTTATCTTCTTCTGTAGTTGGTTCTAACTTTGAGATGATTGATAAAGCGTTTACCCTAGGATGGGGAGGTGTTTCTTTTAAAACCATTTGTTTATTTGAACAATATGAAGCTTCACCAAGATATTCAGCCTTAAAGAGTAGAACAGGATCCATTTATGGGTTTAAAAATATTGAACAGTTATCCGACCATGCATTAGAAGAAAACTTAGCTGTTTTTAAACAGCTTAAAGATAAACATCCGAATAAAGTGATTATAGCTTCTATTATGGGAAGAACGAAAGATGAGTGGGAATATCTTGCAAGAGCTTGTTCAGAAGCAGGAGCGGATGTCATAGAATTAAATTTCTCATGTCCAAATATGGAAGATGGAACACTTGGAGTGACAATAGGACAAGATGAGGAATTGATTGAAATACTGACACGTTCTGCACGAAAGGGAACTTCAAAACCAATTCTAGCGAAGATGACACCAAATGTGATTGAGATGTCACCTTATGCGATTGCGGCTAAGAAAGCAGGTGCCAATGGAATCGCAGCGATCAATACAATTAAGAGTATTACAGGTGTTAATATCGATACCTTAGCACCAGAACCATCTGTAAGAGGCTATTCTTCTTTAGGAGGATATTCTGGACCTGCTGTAAAACCGATTGCGCTACGTTTTATTGCGGAAATGGCGACATCAAAGGTACTAGAAGGAATGCATTTGAGTGCGATGGGTGGCATAGAGAGTTGGAGAGATGGATTAGAATTTATACTACTTGGTGCAGGTAGCTTACAAGTTTCAACTTCAATCATGCAATATGGATATCGTATTATTGAAGATCTCACCAGTGGATTAAAAGGTTATATGAGAGAACGAAATATTCACTCTCTAAAACAATTGATTGGTGCAGCGAGCACAAATGTTGTTGAACTTAATGAATTAGAAAGAAATACGATACTCTTTCCTAAATTCAATTTAGATAAATGTATTGGTTGTGGTAGATGTTATATTTCTTGTTATGATGGAGGACACCAAGCAATTAAATTTGATTATGAAAAGAGAATACCATCCTTAAATGGTGCGAAATGTGTAGGATGTCACTTATGTAAACTGGTATGTCCTACGGGTTCCATTTCAACCCAAAGAAAACGTATTACACGTTAAGAGTTCCTAGTGAACTCTTTTATTATCTCTTTTTCAATGGTAGGATAATGCAAGGAGTAATCAATGAAAAAAAGAAAGTTTCTATTATTAATTAGTTTATTAATGGGTTGTGCAAAAGCGAATGTTCAATCAACCCCAACACCTACCATAGAACCAAGTGTACCAACGACTACACCAACTTCTACGAAGGAAATGGATAGTTATACGGTTGGTGTACAACTTAGTTATGATATGCATTTTGAAGATGATACATATCAATCTTATTTAATGGATGGAGTCTTAGAGGTAATGGATTTAAATACAGCACCTATTGCACACTCTAGACAAAATATAAATGGGAATGGAATGCAATCCTCTATAGATGGATATTATAAAGATAACCGTCTATATAATACATATAATGGCGTTAAGTATTATGAAGATATGTCACTAGAAGATGTAGAAAAATCTTTTCTTGTACCATTTCAAGCGATACCTATCGAAGAATCACAAATTGAATCTCAAACAAATCAAGAGAATACACATACCTATGTATTAACGAATGAGGAAGCATTAAACCTATTTATTCAACAATATGATTTTTTAGGGATTGATCAATATAAAGATATTTCTATAAAAGAGAATCAATTAACACAAGTATTTGATACAAATGGAAACTGTACAAAACAAGATTTCTTAATTGATTTTACAGTTGTGGTAACAGGAAGTCCTGTAGATATTATCTATAAGTCTTCCATTAACTATTTAAAGATTAATGAAACGGTTGTGGAAATAGGGGA
>CADBUH010000257.1 GCA_902797775.1 uncultured Erysipelotrichaceae bacterium
AACAATTAAAGATAATAAAGAATTAAAAAAAGAAAAAGAGAAAGAATTTAAACAACTAGAACATTCCTATCAAATTCAAAACAATCATTATAATGAACTCTTTCAATTATTTCTTCATGGACAAGCAAGTATTATCGCTAAGAATGTAAAAGAAGGAGAACCTTGCCCAGTCTGTGGGTCTCTTCATCATCCAAAATTAGCAATCTCCATGGATGATATTCCTTCAGAAAAAGATTTAAAAGAGGAAGAATCTCTTTTACAAAAATCGAAAGATCATTTAATGAACTTTTCGAAAGAACTAGGAATCTTACAAAAAGAAATTGAAAAAGATGAAAAAGAACTTGAAAAGAATTTATCAAAATACAAATTAACGACTAGTAATCTTAAAACAGAGTTAAAAGAAAAAGAAATAGCTCTTAAACAAAAAGAGAAAGAGTATCTTGCGCTCATAAAAAAAGAAGAAAAGAAAAAAGCTTTAGAGAAAGAGATTCAAACGAATATAGATGAGATTGAAACTCTTACAGATGAATTAAAGCAAATGAAGGATGAACTTATACCTTTACTTGAAAATCAAATTACCTATAAAACAAAGATTGAAACGATTCAAAAGAATCTAACATTCCAAACAAAAAAAGAAGCAATGAAACAAATGGAAGTGTTAGAAAAAGAATATTTAAAGCTAGAAAAGATTTATGAAGATGCACTTGAACATGTGAATCAAGTGGAAAAGAAGCTTGAAAACACAAATACATTACTTGCGGAATATGAGGAACAATTAAAAGGGGTTAATCATAAATCATTTGAAAAAGAGTATTCAACCCATTTGGAAGAAGCTAATAACTTAGCACAATTAACAGAATCCTTATTAACAAGTCGAACAAATCTATTAGCAAGAAGAAAAAACAATGAGGCGATTGCACTAGACTTAAAAAATATAGGAAGTGCGTTAGAAAGCCAAATAGCGCAAGAACAAATGATTCGTTCTTTATCGAATACTGTAGGAAGTTCCTTGCGTCAAAAAGAAAAAATTACATTTGAAGATTATATACAAATGACCTATTTTGATCGAATTATTGTTCGTGCAAATCAAAGACTTCAAGTTCTAACCGATGGACAATATAGTTTTGTGCGTAGGGAAGAGATGGGGATAAAGACGAGGAATGCTTTAGATATGGATATTGTGGATCATATCGCTAAAAAGAAAAGAAATATTCGTACTTTATCAGGTGGTGAATCTTTCCTTGCAACCTTAGCTTTAGCACTAGGATTATCCGATGAAGTAGAAAGCCAAGTAGGTATAACCATAGATGCAATGTTTATTGATGAAGGGTTTGGAACCCTTGATAAAGAAGCTTTACATCTAGCGATACGCGTTCTTGAAAATCTATCTGGTAATGGAAGACTTGTGGGTATTATTTCCCATGTAGAAGATCTACAAGTGATGATTCCTAAACAAATTGTGATTGAAAAAGAGTACCAAACCAGTTTAGACTATGTAAATAGTCGTACTAAGATTATAAGTGATTAGAAAGAGGGGAACTTATGAAAAAAGTAATACTATTTGATTTAGATGGAACGTTACTTCCTATGGACCAGGAAGTATTCACAAAGGCTTATTTTTCTAGATTAGCGAAGTTTTTGATGCCATTTGGTTATGATCCAAAGAAAGTAGTAGAAGATGTTTGGGCTGGTACAAAAGCGATGGTCACAAATGATGGCTCTAAAACAAATGAAGAAGTCTTTTGGGATGTCTTTAGCACATTATATGAAAAAGATGTTCGCCAAGATATTGAAAAGTTTGAACACTTTTATCAAACAGAATTTCCTAAGTTAATCGATAGTGTTCAAATCAATCCTTATTCAAAAGAAGTTATCAATAAAGTTAAAGAGAAAGGATATCGTATTGCACTCGCAACGAATCCTTTGTTTCCACGTATTGCGACATTAGAAAGAATTCGTTGGACAGGGATTGATGCGAATGATTTTGAATTAATCACAACCTATGAGACAAATTCTTACTGTAAACCGAATCTAAAATACTATGAAGATGTATGTAATAAATTAGGAGTAAATCCGAATGAATGTATTATGGTTGGGAATGATGTATCAGAAGATGGTGTCACAAGAAATCTAGGCATGAAAGTATTCTTAATAGAAGATTGTTTAATGAATCCTAAGAGTGAGGATTTAAGTGAATATCCAATTGGTAGTTTTAATGATTTTCTTGTTTGGTTAGAAAATGATGAATAAGAAAGAACTATTTGGAAGAGGGATAAAAGATGGAATTCCAATCGCACTTGCGTATTTTGCGGTTTCTTTTACGCTTGGTATAGCAATGCGAAATGCAGGTATTAATGCGATTCAGGGATTCTTTATGAGTTTATTAAATAATGCATCAGCAGGTGAATACGCAGGAATTTCAATGATTGCGATTCATGCATCTTATCTAGAAATCATGATGATGACTTTCATTGCGAATGCACGCTATTTATTAATGTCATTTGCGTTATCACAAAAGTTTCATCCCCAAGAAAGAATAATCCATCGTATGATTGTGGGTTTTGATTTAACGGATGAATTGTTTGGACTTGCGATTAATCAAGAAGGATATTTAAAACCATTTTATTACTATGGTGCGATGGCTATTACAATGCCTTGTTGGGCAATTGGAACCATGTTAGGAATTCTAGTAGGAAATGTTCTTCCTGCTTCTATTGTACAGGCCTTATCCGTTGCGTTATTTGGAATGTTTTTAGCGATTATTATTCCAGAAGCGAAAAAAGAAAAACCAGTCTTACTGGTTGTAATATGTGCATTTGTTTCAAGTTATTTATGCACGATTATTCCTGGAATAAGTGCTTTATCGGAAGGAACTAGAACAATCTTATTAACGATTGTATTAGCAAGCTTAGCTGCGTTCTTTTTCCCTAGAAAAGAGGTGCAACAATGAATACCTATATTTGGATAGCGTGTATCTTGATGGCACTTGTTTCGTATTGTATACGTGTATTACCTTTAACGATTTTCCGTAAAGAAATAAAGAATGAATTTATTAAATCATTTTTATATTATGTTCCCTATGTCACACTTGCGGTTATGACATTTCCTGCGATTATCCATACGACTTCTTCCGTTTGGAGTGGACTCTTTGCTTTTCTAGTAGGAATTGTATTAGCGTGGAAAGGTGTATCAATGTTTCAAACTTCTATTATCTGTTGTCTTGTGGTATATCTTGTTCAATTATTTCTTTAAAGATGTCATAATCTTCATTGAAAGAATCAAATATAGTTACTTCTTTTTGTTCAAATAAAAGAGGGAAGGTAATCTTATTTGCCCATAAGCACATATGGGTAAATTTTTTATTTGGAATCCCATATAAATCATCATTAAGAATTGGATAACCCATTGAAGATAAATGAACACGTATTTGATGGGTTCTACCTGTTTCTAAATCACATTGAAATAATAGATATTCATTTACTGTAGAAAGTAATTGAACTCGTGTAAGTGCGTCTTTGCCTGTTGAAGAAATACGATATTTACCACTTTGGTGACGATCTCTTCCAATAGGTTTATGAATGGTAAAAGAGGATTTGGTTGGAGGATTACCTTTTGAGATTGCTAGATAGGAACGCTTAATCTTTTTCTCTTCAAGTAATTGGTCATAATAACTTTGAAATAGAGGAACTTTCACAAAGAGGATTAATCCAGAAGTCTCTTTATCTAAGCGATGTATATAGCGTACGGGTGCTTCGATATGATGATCTCTTTGATAAGTCGCAGCGTAATTAGCGAAACAAGTATCTTCTCCATGCACAATTAAACCTGCAGGTTTATGTGCTACATATACAAAATCATCTTCATATAAAACTTCACAGGATCCTTCTATGAAAGGATAATCAATCTCTTCTTTTGGTAGGATTATCTCCAGTAAATCATTTTCATGTAATCGAAAAGAAGGGGAATGAATAATTTCATGATTAATAGATATATATTTATTTTGAAGATAGAAATAACGATTCTTTTTTGAAATGTTATAGGTATCAAAGAAATAGGAAAGAGGTTGATTCTCATAAGAAGAATCTAA
>CADBUH010000258.1 GCA_902797775.1 uncultured Erysipelotrichaceae bacterium
GAGGTTGATTCTCATAAGAAGAATCTAATGTGATTGAAAGGATATTGTTTTGTAAGGTATAGTTCATCTTATCCTCTTTCTAATACTGTAATGGATTCCACTTGAGGAGTATTTGGGAATAAATCAAATGGAATAACCGTACGTACTTGATACTTATGTTTTAAGAGTTTTAGATTTTTTCCTAAAGTAGCAGGATTACAAGAAATATAGATGATTTTATGAATCTCATTTTCTAAAACAGTTTGAATAAATGCATCATCAAGACCACTTCTAGGTGGATCCACAAGAAGGGTATCAACTTTTCTTTCTTTACAAATCTTTTTTAATTGTTTTGCGGCATCCCCAACAATAAAATCAATTGTCCTATTGTTTGCGGAAGCATTCCGTTTTGCGTTTTCTATCGCATTAGGCACATATTCAATTCCAATGATGTGTTTTGCTTTATCGTTTGCTAGTAGAGACATTGCACCAACCCCACAATATGCTTCGACAAGCGTATCACATGGGTCAATTTTTTGAATTGCCATCGCATAGAGTTTGCTAGCTTGTTCATAATTGAGTTGGAAAAAGGAATCTGCTGATAATTCAAGGGAAATATCATTAATGGTAAATGAAATAGTATCTTTACCTGCTAATGTTTGAATCTTCTTCCCAAAGATTTCATGTGCGTGCTTATCGGTTTGTATACTTTGACTAAGAGATACAAGAGTAGGAATCTTCATTAAATCATCAATAAGAGTTTCCTCAAATGTATCTTTACCAGTTACTAAAGTGCATTGGCTTTCTTCTTGTAATGTTCGAAGAACGAGATAACGTAAACCAGTCTTTGTTTTTGGGTTATAGGCGTGAATTGAATGTTTATTTAAAACAGAAAGAACTTCTTTGCGTAAGGATTCAAGCTCTTTACTATGGATGATACATGTTTCAATAGGCACAAAATGGTTTGTGTTAGGTTGATACATTCCACTTACGATTTTCCCATCTAATTCTTGAATTGGAAGTTTACAGGCATTGCGATAATAGAATGCATCATCACTTTCTTTCATATCTCTTATGAAATGTTCCTTAACATGTCCATATTTCCAAAGCGCTTCTACTAAAAGTTCACGTTTCCATTTCTTTTGCGCTTGTATATCCATATGCATAAGCCTACAACCACCACATTTTTCTTGTAATGGACAAAGAGGTTTAATACGTAATGGGGAAGGAGTAATCACTTTATAATTCTTGATGCGATAATACTTCTCCTTGGTAGTAGGAAGTTTTACATCAATAATCTCTTCTGGTAAAGCACCATCACAAAAGACAGGAATACGATGATAATATCCAATTCCCTCTCCATTGATTCCTATTTTCTCTATCTTTAATCGCATCTTTACTCCAAGAAGATCACATTTGGATCTTGTGCAAAGTTATCAATACTATAAATGAAATAGATATCGGAATTCTCTTTTATTAAATTGGAAACACTATCGTGGTAGTAACGAAGATCTACCATTTCAATTTCTTCATATTCACTAACTAAATAAGGAATTAAGATATGGGCATAGGAGTCTTTAATGATAACTGCGTGTTTCCCATTATGATTGCTTGATTTAATTTGTACATAAGGATGATTTCCATCCACATAATAGGTATATTTATCTTTTTCTTTTAACTTTTCTTCTGAATATAGAGAATCAGTAGTACGTTCATTATCATAATTCACCTCTACGGTATATTCTTCAGAAGGAATAATCTTATAGATGGAATCTGGTTTACTCCAGAAAGCACCAGATCTTGAATACATAGTTCCATAGAAGGAATCACTCACAAGTTCATAAGTAAAACGATTTGGTTCTTTATGTAAAACATTCTTTGCGATTTCTTCATAGGCTAGATAAGCACCTTTTTCATTCCAATGGTGATCGGTTTTATAGTAGACATCATTATGATTACTTAAAGAAGACTGTATCCATAGCATATTTTGGTTTGGTAAAGCATTATAAACTTGTTTGATTAAGTTATCTTGATCAATATTCCAACTTCCACTAGGAAGTAATGCTTGTTGGGTATTACAGATTGTAGGAATGAGAAGGATATTCATTTGAATGTCTTGTGCTTCCACAAAATCTTGTATGACTTCAATATTTTGTTGAAGTGTTTTTTGAGGATAGGTTTGAAAACGACGAATGAGATATTCTTCTTTTCCATAATAGACATCATTATTCTCAATGGAACCGGTTGCTTTCTTGAA
>CADBUH010000259.1 GCA_902797775.1 uncultured Erysipelotrichaceae bacterium
AGAAGAAGAAATGAGTAAAGTATTATTGGTAATTGATATGTCTGATGAAGATTATCAATTATTAGAAAAGTATACCAAGCAAAAAATGATAGTCGATATTGGATTTAATCATGACAATATGTTTGGGTGGACTTTTATGAGAAGAAAAGTATTGTGTGCAAAGCCTATGCCAGAAAGAATTAATCCATTAAAAGTTGATAGTAGCAATTTATTGGACTTAGGGTATATGCACGGAAGAAATGACCTTATCAATGAAATAGAAGGAGAAGAAGAATGAAGATAGTACGTGAAGGAATACTTCCACCAAAATATTATGAATATCAATTTGAATGTATGGCATGCCATTCTGTTATTCAAGCGTCAAAAGAGGAATTGGAATATACAGGTTCACAATATAATGAAGGTTTTTATAAATGTATTTGTCCGTTTTGCGACCATGCAATTGTAACAGGTGAATCTGAGATGAAGAAAGTAGGTATTTATGAATGAAAGCAATACTAATAATTGATATTTATGATGAAAAGTTGAAAAAGTATAATGAAAAAATAGAAGACTTATCTATTAGTTATACAGTAAATGGTAATATAGAAAACTATGTTGAAGTGAAGTGTAGTCATTCACTAAAACCTATGCCTGAAAAGTTGGACGCAACTTTAATTGCATTACAATGTGGTAGAGATACGGTTAGTTCTGAATTGGTTTATCAAGTCGAAGGATATAATCGGTGCATTGATGAACTACTAGGAGGAGAAAATGAGTAAAGTAATGCTAGTGATGGATAAACCAAAAAGTTGTATGTTCTGTCCGTTGCTCGATGGAGAAATTGGTGAATGTAAAGAGGGCGGTATTATTGACGACGGCGAAAATCCGACAAAATGTCCTTTGAGACCTTTACCAGCAAGAAAAAAGTTTGACAATCAAATCCCTTATGAAAAAAGCGGATGGAATGATTGCCTTGATGCAATATTAGGAGAAGACGAATGAGTGTTTATCAATTTGATTTAATTAGAACAGATAAAGAATTGGCTTCAAAAATTCTTAAAGCTGTTGATAAATATAGTTTAAAAGAAGATACATTACTATGTGTTCGTATGAAGGATGATTCAATCGTTCTATCATGGGAAACATGGCACGGAAGTCCATTCCCTGACTTTGCGCAACTTTTAACTGACAATAGGCATAAATGGCTGTACGCAGCAGAATATGATGATGGCACAGCCATGATTTATAATCACCATTCTGACGTAAGATGGAGAGAGTCACTTGATATTGTCAAAGTAGATGGAATAGAAAATATCCAAATAAAAGAATTTGGAGAAGAAATTTCCGCAAAGAGTATCATGTCATGAAAAATATTTATGAACTATTTGATCATGCTCTTTCCATTGTGGAAGAGTGTTGCGGAGATGTCGTTGAACCTATAAATGAAGTTAGAATAAATTATCGATCCAAGAAAAGGTGGGGGATGTGCAAATACACATCCTCCACGGATTCTAATGTTATTGAAATATCTAATCGAATTTTAGGGGATGATGTTCCATACGAAAAAGCATTACAAGTGGTGGTACATGAAGTACTACACGCTACTTATGGCTGCCATAATCACGGTAAACTTTGGAAAAGAAGAGCTGCACAAGTTATGGAAAAGTATCCAGAGTTGAATATAAGCCGCTGCAATTCAGCAAGTGAATTTGGGATATCAGAATATAAACGCCCAGATAAAAAATATGCTGTACAGTGTCCGATTTGTAAAAGGACGTGGAGAAGAGCTAAACAAAGTAAGCTAATAACTCAAACGTGGCGGTATTCTTGTAAGATGTGTTCAGCAAAATTAGTTCGAATATTGTAAATACAGGAATAAATAGAGAACTCAATAACAGAGTTCTCTTCTGAATTAGTTAATAAAATCTCTTTGAGATTTATAAATATAGGAGGATATTATGAAAAATTTATTTATTTTTGAAGAAACGCTATCGTGGCTATTTGGAGGAGATATACAATTTACCGTACACGGGATAATTGTCCTTCTACTTTTAGCAAAGATTGGCGAAGAGTTTGGGAAACGTATTATCAAGAAGATGGCAGATATAATTTATGACGTTGCGATTGCATTTTTGAAACAAGTCTTGAAGTTTATTCAATCTGATGCATTTAGAAAAGCGGTTACGATTATTCTTGCAATCTTGATGCTTGTAAGTGCATTGTTTCCATTCTTTCACAAAAATCCAAAAACTACGTATACCGATGTTGAAATTAAATCAGATGATATTATCAACGAGTATACCGAAGCAGTTAATAAATTGATTGAAATTTGTTATACATCAAAAGAAAAATGTGATTTGATTAAGGAACAATTCAACCAAGAAGGATTTACGTTTAGCTTTCCAAACTCTTAACTCTGTCGAAAGGCAGAGTTTTTTATTTTGCACTTAATGGAACAATTGACACGATAAAATTATATGGTACTATATTATTGATATTAAGGAGATTTTTATGAAAATAACATTTTACACAATTAGAATAGGTGGAAAATTATATCTCGAATCTACGCAATTTTTCACATCTCAAAGAACGACAAGTAATGTATTTGCAGCGAGACGTTTTGACACATACCAAGAAGCAGAAAAAGTAGCAAAAAAGACTTTTGGAGGCGAAATCGTGGAATTAACTCTGTCCGATGAATCGGAAGCAGATTCTGAATTGGATATGATGAGAGCGTCTATTAAGCAGTTACAAAAAGAAAGAGATGCCGCTCTTAATGAATTGAATTTATACAAAATGAAGGAGTAAATAAGTGATGGAACTAAATGAAAGACGGGCCGTTTTATATGTTGAATATTTATCAGATATAGAAGAGTTCCGAACAAAACCGTCTACAGAAACCCTTAGAGAAAAATGGGAAGCAGCAATGGAATATATAAATGATGATGAATTTGATTGGATTGATATATATGTCCCTGAAGAAAAAGAACCAGTCGGTTTTATGATTATTGGACATAATGATCAATGTCATCCAAATGCAGATATTTTCTTATCTGATATATTTATTGATTACCGCTATCGAAATAGAGGAATTATGACTTCAAAAGTTAAAGAAGTAATTAAGACAAATAAATCATGCTGTTACTTCGTCCAAAAGAATAATAATTATGCACAAAGATGGCTAAATAAACTTTTTATAAACGAGGGATTTGTTTCCTATAAATTAGATCGTTCATGTATCTTGATTTCTGACGAGGATAAAGGGTTCTATGGATGGATTAATGAGAAAGCAATATCTAAAGTCAATAACAATGTATATACAGAAACAATTAATGTAAATTAACGGGCCACAACTGGCCCGTATTTGTAGAGGTGAAACATGAAATATTTAATAATAGCTGAAAAACCGCAATTAAGAGATGCAATAGCCGATGCAATTGACGGGAGTAGATCAGGAAAAGATCCAGTATATATTGGTGATTATGTTATTACCAATGTTTATGGACATATTTTAACTTTAAAACAGCCTGAAGATTACGATGCAAATTTAAAAAAATGGTCAATGAATCAATTGCCTATTTATTTTGATGATTGGGGGCAAAAAGTATCGGATAGCGCTAAAGAAAAAGCCAAACAAATAAAAGAGCTTTTAAAAGAAGCTGATTGCGTTATCCATGCTGGAGATCCCGATGATGAAGGACAATTTCTTATTGATGAGGTTATTAGATATTTCAATTACAAAGGCCCAGTATATAGATTGGATACAAATAATATTTCCGTTCAAGGATTAAAAAAAGCATTAAACAA
>CADBUH010000260.1 GCA_902797775.1 uncultured Erysipelotrichaceae bacterium
TACATTACCTTATACCTATGCGATGTATGAAGAAGGTGGACCAATTGGATGGAGTTATGAACCAGGATCTCAAATTGATTTAAAGACTATTATCGAAGATACCATTGAATTCTCGGATAATAGTGGAGGTCATATCTTATTTGAATCACTTGGTGGTTGGAATGACTATAAAGAACAGGCTTCAAAATATTGTCCGATTAAACAAGAAGAGATCTTCTTTTCGGATGAGAATGTCTATAATGCAGAATTTATGAGTTATGTACTAAAGAGGTTATATGAAAACCAAAAGGATTATCAACTAATCTTAGATGCGATGTATCGTGCGCAACCAGAAGCTTGGCTTAATTCTGTACTACCAAAAGTCACAAGACAAAAATATGGAAACTATGATTATTATGGACACTCTGTAGGACTTGTATTAGAAGGACATCCATATACCATTGCGATTTATACGGAATATGGAGGATATGCAAGTTATATCATAGGACATATCAATGCAATCTGTTATGAGTATTTTAATGGAAAGTTACCAAAAGAAACTTTAGAACCAGATTTAAATTACTATACACCTGTTGAAGAAACACCAGAATCTTATCCAGAAGAATGGAGTGAAGAGTGGGAAGAGACACCTTATCCAGAAGGGTAAGATAGAATAATCATAAAAAATAGTTTAAAATAGTTACGAATTAATAAAAATCGTAGCTATTTTTATTAATTTTGTGTTTTGTTGGAAAAACAACAGATAGGAAAAAATGAAACTTTCTTCGAAGAATATTAAAAAATCGATTATATTAAGTGGATTAGTTGGAACTGGTGGTTTATTTATAGCGAAGTTCCTTGGTCTTTTTTATTCCATTCCTTTATCACGTATTTTAGGATCGGATGCGTATATGAGCTATTATGGAACAGCATATCGTTTTTATAGTTATGTATTAAATGTATTTACGGCAGGTTTTCCATTTGCGATAGCGACGCTTGTGGCTCGCTATTCTGTAACAGAAGATAATCGTGCGTTACAACTTATTAAAAAGATAGCGCTAAGTATCTTATGTATTACTGGTTTTGCGGGAATGATTCTTTTGATTGGTTTTTCAGGAATCATTGCGAATGTGGTCGCAGAAGGAAATGATATTCCAATCATGCGTACCGTTCTACAAATCTTAGCGATTGCGATTTTCTTTGTGCCAATTTTATCTGGTTTCCGTGGTTTCTACCAAGGACGTAAAGAGATGAAAGAATATGCCTTTAGTCAGGCCTTTGAACAATTATTTCGTGTTGGTTTCTTATTGATTGCGTCTTATTTTATTGTCTATATTTTTCATCAAGAAAGAAAATATGCATTATATGTTGCGGTCTTATCCACATCCATCGCTGCGATTGCAGGTTTAATCCAATTACTCTTATTTGATCAATCGAAAAAAGATGAATTTGTCTATGAAGAAGATCCTTCTTTTGATTCAAAAACCTTAAAAGATCAATTATTAAAAGAGTTCTTTATGTTAGCGATCCCTTATTTATTAGTAGCGATTATGGGCTATAGTGATGATATTTTTAATTCGGTATTACTACCTTTAGGATTAAAAATCTATGGATATACAACCCAACAATTGAATGTCATTCTATCTGCGTTTAACTATGTAGGCACAAAATTAACAGCGATTCCTATGATTTTAGCACCTGGTTTTACATCCGCATTAATCCCACATATTTCCGCATCCTTAGCAGAAAAGAATTATGGCCAAGTAAAGAGTAATGTAAAGGATTGTATTAATATTATCCTCTATATAGGTTTACCTGTATCTTTCTGTATCTTCTTATATGCTTATAGTCTGTATTATATTCTTTTCTATACAGATGATCTTCATACAAGTGTTCTTGTTATACAGTGGATTGCCTTAGAAGGTTTCTTTGGAACGTTAGCGCCTGTTATCACAAACTTAATGATGTCTTTAGAATTACGTAAATCGGTATTAAAGAGATTAATAGTTTGTTCAATTATTAAAGGGGTATTAATGATTCCTTTTGTAAGATGGATGGGATTTAAAGGTGCGATTATCAGTTCTGTAATTGGATATATTTACTTAGTATTAGCGAATATTTATGAGATGAATCAATCCTATCATATCGACTTTAAACCAATCTTTATTAACTTTATAAAAATCTTTATAGGATTAATTGGTATGTATCTAATGGCGAGAGGATTAGATGCGCTTGGTTTATCTGGTATGAGTGGGAATCGATGGATTGCGTTAA
>CADBUH010000261.1 GCA_902797775.1 uncultured Erysipelotrichaceae bacterium
ACTTTCCTCTAGTGCATATGACAGGAATTCAACAATAGCGTTTCTTTTTTCCATATAATATCTCCCACTTCATTATACCAACTTTCAGTATTATTTTAAAGTTCAAATCGAACTTTCAAATAATATTTTAAAGTTCAAAAAACTCCGCGTTTGTGCGAAGTCTTTTGGTTTGTTTTGTAATTATCTTGCTTAGTGAACTTATCCTACGAAATATACAGGTGTGTAGATTTTAGGATAAAGCTGTGTGTAGAATGACATCTTTACTATTCCCACTCGATCGATGACCTGTTTATCCAGTGATTTTTGTTGATTATAGATGTTATTTTTCCTCGTGTGATATCTCTATTATTGGTATTATCTTGTTTCTTTGTGGTTTTTTTACTCAATTTTTACTCACACAGCGTTATATGTATTTTACTGTTCGAGGAACGCTCGTTGTAAAACTGTAAACTGGATAGGCTAGAAATCTATCGTATACTCAAATCTTCTCTTGCTTTCTTTCTGAGCTTCTTTTTCAATGCTTCCGGCAGCTTTAAATTTAAGAACTTTTAAAACACCATCAATCTTAGCGGCATCTTTTTCTTTAATGCCGGAGGATGTGTTGTAGTCAAACATATTTGATTAGTTTCTTTGACTACAGTATCCCTGATATTCTGATTAACCTATAAACAAGGGCTATCTGATGGAGCGTTGTCAAAACGTTGTCACGAAAACTGTAAAATGGAATATAAAATTGTAGGTTTTGTGGAAAATAACTATGTTGGTTAACCTACATTTTTATTTTCCACTTTCGGTGGATGATTCATCGTATATCAGTTTATCTTTTAAACGATACGAAGGACCTTTAATGGATATGACAGAACTGTGATGCAATAGTCTGTCAAGCACTGCGTTTGTTAGACTAGGATTTTTAAATATTTCTGGCCATTTGGAAAATGGTGAATTGGTCGTGATAATTGTAGACCGTGATTCATACCTCTTGGCTATCAGCTGGAAGAATAAATTTGCTGCCTCATCATCCATCTCCAGATATCCCAGTTCATCAATAATAAGAAACTTATATTTTGTTGTATAGACTTTAATCTTTTCTTGTAGACGATTTTCGTAATTCGCTTTCTTCAATTGCGCTATTAATTCTTGAAAGGTTATAAAATATGTCGAAATGCGCTTCTGTGCTGCCGTAATGCCTATCGCTGTTGCTAGATGCGTTTTACCTGTGCCAGGTGTCCCTATAAACACTATATTTTCATTATTTTCTAGAAATCTTAGCGATAGTAAATCTTTAATTTGTGCTTTATTTATTGATGGCTGAAAATCAAAGTCAAAATCTTTATCTGTTTTTAGATACGGGAAGTTCGCTGTTTTAACACATGCGTTCATTGCTCGCTCATCCCTGAGCTTTACCTCCTGTATCATTATTTCACTCATAGCCTCGATAAATGTTTTTTCCCCATCTGTTACTGCTTTTGAATAATATTCCATCAACTCCTTCGCTTTATATAATTTCATCTCTTCTAAATTGTTCATTAATTGATTGTACATCCTCATCCTCCAATCAATCGATCCATGGCTTCCAAATTCTCTTTTATCTTAGCGTTAAGTATTTCCTCATCTTCATAATGTGGTTTCATTAACTTTCGATAATCCTCTTCGTGATACCGTATTTGCTTTTTTGTGTGTTCGTTAAATGCTTCATGTACACTTATCAAAACTTGCTTGTGGTAGATGTATATTTTCTCTTCATGAGCTTCAATTCCTACTCTTTCTCCAATATATTTTGGTTCTACTGAATATTGATTCCCTCGGTAATACACTAGGGCATCCTTCTTCACAGTTTGCTTTATTGTTCCTAAGTAGTTCTCAACTATTTCCTTCGGTGGCATCATTTTTAAATGCTTCATCTCTTCCTGTAATAGAAGTGAAGGTGGGTATCCCGTCGCCTGACACACATATTCGTTCATTTTCTTCTTTATCACTTCTTCTACTATGTATATTAACTCTTTCTCATCTTCAAATTCATAGTCATACGCTCTTATCCAATCTAGTATTTTATTCCTAGCTTCGACTTTGCCTTTTGTATATGAATGCCTTGGTAGACATAAGTATGGTTTGAACCCAAAGTCTCTTGCGAATATACTTAACTGTGGATTTACTTTCTTTTTGCCTCTTCCTTGTGTTACTGCAGCCGTAGACATATTATCGAATACTACTTCTTCTGGAACTCCACCAATTTCTTGAAAAGCTCTTATCATACACCTGAACACATCATTATGCTCTTTATGCTTACTGTAATAAATGCAGTTATATCGGGAATATCCTAATTCATGATTGAATATATTGAACGTATATTCCGTTCCGTCTTTACTATGTAGAGTGATATTCTCTTTCCAATCAACTTGTGCTTGATACCCTTCTTTTGTCTCAAATCTTGGAAAACCTGTCGATTTTTCTTTCTTTATCAATTTCTTCCTCTTTACGTACTTCGCAAAATTACTATATGTTCCTACTTCTTCTTTTCCATATTGATCAATTAAAAATTCATAAATGCCTCTTACTGTTATCCTTTCTATTTCTAACTTCTTCTCAATTAATCCTTTATACTTATCTAACTTACTTGGCTTGTTTCTGCTACCTTGTTTCCCATCATATCCTTCATAATATCTCTTGATTGTCCGATAATCTTTCCCAAACTGCCTTCCTAATTCTGCGAAGTTTGGCACGATATCGTTATCTTTTAATATCTTTAATTTGGCTTTCAATTTCTCTTCTATCATCCTTTGTATACACCTCCGCGGTAAGTGTATCAAAGGAATATAATTATGTAGGTTTTCCTACATCCTTATTTTCCACTTTTCCTACATTTTTATTTTCGCATTTACAAAAACTAATGTTAGGCAGGATTCATTAGGCAAAACTCCTCGTTTATTTTCAGTATGACTATCACCATTATCTTTAAAAGGTTTATATAAT
>CADBUH010000262.1 GCA_902797775.1 uncultured Erysipelotrichaceae bacterium
ATTGATTTAGGAGGTAAATGTGATATGACAAATGGAGAAGAGCAAATAAAGAATCTTTTGCTTAGTACAAATATTAATTTTCTATTGGGGTCAGGTGCATCATTTAACCCAAATACTGAAAGTGTGCATTTTCCATTAATGTCACACCTTCTTGATTTTGTAAAAAATGACAAGGAAATAAAAGAGTTTTATAATTCGTTAGGTAATGATGTATTGTCTGAAACTATCAAAAAAATATATAACGATAATCTATATGATTCTACTGCGAATATTGAAGTTTTTCTAAGTCTATTGGAAGGATTAATATCCTACTTGATTGATGGTGAAATAAAAGAAAAAGTAATAAATCAAGCGGATAGAGTCAAAGAATTAATCACTAACAGGATAAAAGAATCGGATGAAAACACATGTTTAAATCAGTACAAAGATTTTTATAACGCGTTGAAGAAAATAATGGAATATAATTCAATCAAGAATCAAATTGTAAATATATTTACAACAAATTATGACATGATGAATGAAGTGGCTATGGAATCTTTAAATATACATTATTACAACGGATTCCATGGAAGTGTTAATAAAAGATTTAACCCTACTTTATATAATTTTGCTTACGTAGATAAATTCGAATATAAAAAATCTGCAATTAGTATATTGATTAATCAAATAAACTTATACAAGCTGCATGGCTCTTTATCATGGTTTTTAGATGATGAAGGTTATTTAGTTGAAAAAAATCCATTTGACACTGTTTTTATTCCAGAAATTATTTATCCTTCTATAAAAAAGTTTCATTCAACAAATGTGATTGTTAGTTTTTCAACAATGCTAAGAGAATTTTCGAATAATATATGTAGAGATAATACAACTTTATTTGCTTCAGGAACTTCGTTTGGCGATGAACATATTAATGCAATAATTAGAAATGCGCTGAGCATCAATACTTTTCATTTGATTGTTTTTTGTGTTAATGAATCTGAGATTGAGAAGATAAAGATTAAATATAGTGATTATAAAAATGTTATTGTATTTGAATCACCAACCGCATTTGGGGATATTGCAAAACTAATTGATAAGTTGTTCGATTAATGAGGAAGCGGTATGAGAAATAAATCAATCTATATAGGGAAAGTCGTGGAAATATCTAACTCGGCTGTAACCATAATGGTAGATAAAAGAATAAAATCTGCAATACATATAGAAGATGGAGAATCTACTCTTTTGTCGGGAATAGGAAATGTTATAAAAATTCAAAACAATATTTTTGAAATCACAAACGAAAAAGTCAATCTTGACGGAAGTGCCTTTATTGACTATGAAGGAATTCGAATTATTAACGGTAGACTTTTAGGATATATAGAAGGGGGAAGATTTGTTTTAGGTAATAGTGGTAGGCTTCCTAATATTCTTGATAACGCATACACATTAGAAGACAAAGAATTAGATTGTGTATTTAATAATGCTAGTTCTAAAAGTATGCTAACTATAGGAAAGTATGCAAACGATTATAATCGCTTTTTTAAAATAGATATTAATAAATTTTTTGGCAGCCATATTCTAATTGTTGGTAATACAGGGAGCGGAAAGTCAACAACAGTTAATTCTGTTTATACAAAATTGTTTAGCGAGGTGGGTGAAAGCATAAGAAGTAAGTTTTTGATAATAGATACTAATGGTGAGTATTCACACGCGTTCTCAAATAACAAAAGTGTTAAAAGACTGTCAACAAATAGCCAAGATAAAAATGAAATCACAATTCCTATTGAATTAGTTGATCAAGAAGATTGGAAAATTCTATTAGAAGCCACAGATAAAACGCAATATCCAATTGTTAGAACTATACATCGATTTTTAAGGAACACAATATATTCGAAAAGCATGCGTATTGGAGATGCTTTGCTAAAATACTTCAAAGAAACTATAAGTGCTATTTGTACTTCTTCTAGTGCTGCAATAAACAGATTCCAAATAATCTCTCAATTGGTTGATGATTTAAAATATTATGATAACAATGAGTTTTACCTAGATTTATTTGATTGTGCAGAGGCTATTATTAATAAATATCGAGTTAATAACACCAGAATTGTGACCTTAGACGATGATTTTACCGATGCTTCTCAATCTTTAAAAGAAGAGGTTGAGGGCATATTTATTGGTGAGAATAAGGACGAGTTTGATATCGAAGATTTTGGCTTTTTGTTGAATTTAGAACATACAAAAAGAATTTTTAAATACAATTTAAATGAAAAAAATACTGCTCCAATGATTGCTAGATTTAATTCTCATAAAAGTGATTATTCAAAAATATTCACTCCTTTTGGTAATGAGTCTAGTGATATCATAAATCACTTATTCGGAGAAAAATCAATTTTGGTATGCGATGTGAGCAGGACGAATAAATATATAAGGAGAATAATGGTCACATTTTTATGCTCGAAGATGTATGCAATTAAAATGAATAACAAGGATTTAATATCTCTTCATCTTATAGTGGATGAAGCACATAATTATTTATCAGAACAAAAGATAGATAAGGAAGATGCTATTGCAAAGAGTTGTATTGAAACATTTGAAACAATTATTAAAGAAGGCAGGAAATTTGGCGTTTTTTTAACCATGTCAACACAAAGACCAAGCGACATTTCTGCAACGCTTTTATCACAGGCGCATAATTATGTGATTCATAAGTTAATTAACCCAAAAGATATAGAAATAATCAAAAATGCAGTGTCATTTATTGATGAAAGAAGTATTTCAATGCTAAGTGTTTTGGCGGCTGGACAGGCAATTTTTTCAGGGACAGCATTTAATCGCCCGAGTTTAGTGAATGTTAGTGTGCCTAATTCCACAGTGGTGAACAGCAGTACAATCGACTTATATAGCAATTGGAAGAAGTGATTATTATTAAACAGCCAATAATATATTAGGTCAAATAAAAGAACTATTAACAAAATGAATGTGTAAGTAAAAAGAATTAGATATGATAAATTGAGAATTAACATTTGTAAATAGTATAATGGGTATCATTCGATAATATGACTATATCTTCTACAATAGGTTCACGCCATACTTATTCCTATTACATTTAAACGGATGTGAAGAGAAAAGCGAAATGTCTTTTTCTCATTTTTATCTATTTATTAGACATGACTAGAATTGAATTGTTACTTCATCTTGGATTAATCAATTAATCCGTAAAGAATGGATTAATCAATTATGTTCTCAAGCAAATCTTCTCTAATTCATGTACAATATCTATGTTTAAGGGGGGGACAAATATGAAGAAAGTATTATTAATGGTTATGATGGGTATCCTTGTTGGATGTGGTAGTGCTACAACAGGACAACCTGTTGTAGAAGAAACACCTACTGAATATAAAACATTAGTTGTGTATTTCTCATGTACAGGTAATACAAAGAAAGTAGCCGATAAAATCGCTACCATTACAAATGCAGATACGTA
Organism: uncultured Erysipelotrichaceae bacterium; assembly: GCA_902797775.1. Taxonomy (GTDB): domain Bacteria; phylum Bacillota_I; class Bacilli_A; order Erysipelotrichales; family Erysipelotrichaceae; genus Bulleidia. Next base: position 3,464 of record CADBUH010000262.1, read on the forward strand.
TGAGATTCTAGCGAAAGAAGAATATACAAGTGAAGACTTAGATTGGCATGATACAAATAGTCGTACAACCCATGAACAGGGTGATCCTTCTGTTCGTCCAGAAATAGGTAGTGAAGTAATCTCTTTAGAAGGTTATACAACCATTTATCTAGGTTATCCTATATGGTGGGGAGAAGAACCTCGTATTCTAGATACCTTTGTAGAGAGTTATAACTTTGAAGGAATTACTATCATCCCTTTCTGTACTTCTGGAGGTAGTGGTATAGGACAAAGTGAAGAAAACCTAAAAGAGAATGCAGGTAGTGGAAATTGGTTAGAAGGTCAAAGATTTAGTAGTTCGGTTAGTGAAGAAGAATTAAAGACTTGGATTGAAAGAAATGAGGAATAAAGATGAAAAAAGGATTCCTATGTGGGTTTCTACTCTTATCCTTAATGGGATGTAAAATAGAAGAAGAAACGATTATCGTACAAGAAGAAATAGAGGAAGTAACTATGAAAGAAGAAGAAATGGTTTTA
>CADBUH010000263.1 GCA_902797775.1 uncultured Erysipelotrichaceae bacterium
TGTCACGGTTTCATTTCCCTCTGCTTTTAGCCTTTGTTTTAGTTTCCTCCAATATGCTAAAGCATCTTTACTATCTGTTAATACCCTAATAACATCCACAATAGAAAAATACCATTCTTCTTTTTCTTCATCCCACACTGTACGAATGGGTTTGTTTTCATAATTTTGTAATTTTTCAATTTGATTCATCTTGTTGTTCCTCCATAAGTTTATATAATGTTTCTTTCAGTCTTTCACTCATAGGAGAATTAGGAACAAAACACATCTCAACCAAAACATACTTAACACCATCTAGATATTCATTTTCAAATGGTAGACTTTTTAGTGCGTATGGTGTTTTGATATTTTTAAAACCATATTTATCAAGATTATAGTAAAAACATTTTCCTTAGAAACTCCACTATCTACCAATTTGTCTTTAATTATTTCCATAATTGTAGAGTTGTCACTACGTCTAATTCCGTTCACAACCTTGATTATATCTGTGTCACGTTAGAAGCCTCTTATTCATTTTAGATAGTTATCTCTTTTGTATACTTTAAACGTATTCACAAAAAACACCTCATTTAAACATTAAATCAGATGCCTATTTTGTCAATTTAGGGGGTATAATTTTTATTTTTAACAATTATACCCTCTTTCTAACTATATTTGGTGGAGCTTACGGGGCTCGAACCCGTGACCTCATCGCTGCCAGCGATGCGCGCTTCCAACTGCGCTAAAACCACATGTATGGGCAAAATAATAATATCATAAATCATGATAAAATGACGCAAAAGAAAACAAAAACACATAACCCTTTCTACATCACTATTTTGGGTTGCAATTAATTAGCCTTTTGGAAATTATTTCTTAACATCAATACCAGTCATGCTTTTCGTTACGGTCTAATGAATCAATCTTTTCCATTTCTTCATCAGATAATTCAAAGCTGAACAAATCCAAGTTTTCTTTGATATGATCTGGATTGGAAGAACCAGGAATGATTACAATATTTCTTTGAAGATTCCAACGCAGAATAACCTGAGCAGTAGAAACATCGTGATTATTAGCTATTTCCAATAACACTTCATCATTTAACAATTCCTTGGTATAGCCTCTTCCACCCAAAGGGTACCACCCTTGAACGACTATTCCTTTTTCCTGTATGAAAGCTACCACATCTTTTTCCTGATAATATGGGTGAATCTCATTCTGCACTAATGCAGGCATTATATTTACCCTAGGTAAAAAATCCGTCAATTCTTCGATATACCAATTGGATAATCCTAAAGATTTAATCTGCCCTTTTTCTACATATTTTTCCATAGCAAGATATGCTTTTACATCACCAGTTCCTGGATGATGCAGCAACATCATATCAATATAATCGATATTTAGTTTTTCCAAAGCTCTATCGATAGCCTCTTCAGGATTAGAAAACTGACTAGGGTAGATTTTAGTTATAACATATATATCTTCTCTAGGAATGCCATATTCTTCCATTGCTTCTCTAATGCCTTGACCGACTGCCTCTTCATTATGATACATGTAAGCAGTATCTATCAATCTTCCACCGTTTTCCAATAATGTCTTTACTGAATTAACACATGTATCGTAATCTAAAGAATACGTTCCCAAACCAAGGATAGGCATTCTGTAACCATCATTTAGGACCACAGTTTTACTTTCAAAATCAAATTCTCCTACATTAGATTCCTTATGACTCTTTAAACATAATGTGATCTTCACATTTGATTCTCCCAATAGATTTTCTAATTCATCTTGTTTTAGAATCATCCTACCAAGTTTAGTATATGACCATGAATTAGAACCATAGAACAAAACCAATTGATTTCCAGAATATAAAACGATATCACCTGAAGTGGTTGTCATCTGTACGTCATTTCTTGGCAACGCTGTGCCAATAGAGCCCACCTGCTCAAAGCCACCATACATCGACATATCAATAGTCAAAGGAGATTCTTGTATTAATTGCTTTAAGGCTTCTATTGTTTCATTAGCTTCCCGCTCTACTTCTATTGTTTCACCATTAATTATCAATTGAATTTCATTATTTTTCATGTCAGTTTCTTCCTTTATTTCTTTTTTCTCTTCCCTTGTTTCATTTTCAGCATTTCTGTTACCACATGCCACCAAAAAGAAAACAAACATGATTATCAATATTTTCTTCATAATTCCCTCAAATATTGCACTATTTCCTGCATCCTAAAACTCTGTTTTACCCCAAATGGGCAACGTGAATCACAATGTCCACAGGCTATGCAATCTTCTGCTTTCTTTTCTAATGTTCTATAGTGTTCCAATGCCATCACATCATCAACTTTAATCAAATCAAAATATTTATTTACTAAACCAATATCAATACCCACAGGGCAAGGCTTACAATGATTACAATAAACACACTTCCCTTTGGTATCAACATATTTGAAGTCAGCTATTACAGAATAATCAGTAGTACCTTCATCTTGTTCAAAATATGAAACCATGTTTTCAACATCATTTACAGTCTTAGCTCCAGGTAATACTGTCAATACTGCCGGTTTATCCAATGCATAATGAATACATTGGTATATATTCAAAGACTTTTTGAAAGGTGATAATTTCTCATCCAAAAGCTGGCCACCTGAAAAAGGTTTCATTACTGTGATGCCGACCGATTCTTTCTGACATCTTAAATACAATTCTTCTCTTTCAGATACACTTCCATAGGCATAATCGCCTTTGCCGAACTCGTATCCTGGATTGATTGAAAACATCAATGTATCAATATCAATCTCATCCATTATCTTATTGATTACTTTCGGTGTATGTGATGATAGACCCAAGTGCTTTACTATACCCTTTTCCTTAAGCTCATATATGTATTCAAGAACACCATTTCTTTTATATGATTCCCAATCACTCAATTCATCCTGACAGTGAATAAAACCGTAATCGATATAATTAGTATTTAATACATTCAATTGCCATGATATCGATTTCTTGATTGTTTCAAGGTCTAAAGACCATCCATAATCTCCATTGGTATAATCAGCGCCAAAATGTATCTGATAAAAAATCTTATTTCTTACATCTTTAAAAGCTTTTGCATATAACGGAAATGCCTTGGCATTGCCTGCAGCCAAGTCAAAATAATTTATGCCATTTTCATATGCATGCCTCAATGCCTTGACGGCTTCCATTTCCTCACTCTCAAAAATATAGGAACTTCCAAATCCTATTTCAGAAATCAAATCCCCAGTTTTTGGATGCTTGCGATATTTCATTTGAGATTCTCCCTTAAGAATGCATCTATCTCATCAAACGGAATAAAACCCTTATCTCCACCATCATATAAATCAGTATGAACAGCTCCAGGAATAGACAAGAACTTCTTATTATCTGTATAATTGCTATTTTTAAGCATATCATCATAAGCCTCCTTGCCAAAATAATATGAATGAGCCTTGTCCCCATGAATTATCATCACGGCACTTCTGATTTCATTTGAATATTGCATGATAGGTTGATTGATGAACGATTCACATCCAATGACATTCCAGCCACCATTAGAATTCAGCGAACGTTTATGATAGCCTCTTGAAGTCTTATAATAGTCATAATAATCCTTCACAAAGAATGGTGCATCTTCAGGAAGCGGATCAACGACTCCACCACCTAATTTATATTTACCCTCTTTCAAATCTTCCAATCTTTGTGCACACATGGCTTTTTTCTTGTTGTATCTATCCTCTTCAGAGTCTTCAGAATCAAAGTAACCCTTAGCATTAACTCTTGCCATATCATACATCGTTGACGCTATGGTCGCCTTGACCCTAGTATCGAGTGCAGCAGCATTCAAAGCCAAGCCTCCCCAACCGCATATACCAATGATGCTGATTCTGTCTGGATCCACTTTTTCATTCAGCGACAGAAAATCAACTGCAGCCATGAAATCTTCAGTATTAATATCAGGAGATGCCATATATCTTACCGCTCCTCCACTTTCGCCGGTAAATGAAGGATCAAAAGCAATCGTTAAGTATCCCTTTTCCGCCATAGTTTGTGCATACAATCCTGAACACTGTTCCTTGACTGCTCCAAAAGGACCACAAATTGCTATTGCAGGCATTTTACCATCGGCATCTTTTGGTTCATACATGTCCGCAGCCAAAGTAATGCCATAACGATTAGTGAACGTTACTTTAGAATGATTTATTCTTTCACTTTTGGGAAATGTTTTATCCCATTCCTTTACTAATTCTAATTCCTCAATTCTTATCATCATTATTTTCCTTTCTTACTACTTGGTATCTTATCTAAATCTAGCGATGGGTAAGAAGAGGGCCAATCTTTAACTGCCTCTTCACTTCCAGCTCTGATTGCCTCCCTATAATATGTCTTCTTAAACTCAATTTCCTTAAGATAATGATTGAATTGCCTTATATCCTCAAGGATGCGTTTCTCCTGCTTGAGTATAAGGTCATATCTCTCTTGCAGAGTCTTATCACCTTCTTTCGACAATTCAACATATCTCTTTATTTCTTTAATAGGCATATTAGTATTTTTCAAGCAATTCAAAACTCTTAACCATTTGAAATCCTTGTCTTCAAACACTCTTATACCGTTGACTCTTTTTACATTAGGAAGAAGTCCTTCCTTATCATAATATCTAAGTGTTGCAGTTGTAACACCCATCATATCAGCTATTTCCTTGATTGAATAAGACATAATGACCTCCTGTCTGAATTATAAAAGTTAAAGTTAACTTTAAGTCAAGCATTTATATTTAAATACTACTACTTTTTCAAAAATATGTAGAATATTCCCAATGGATCAAGTGTACCTTTTCTTCCTTAATCAAGAAAAAATGACTCCAATTACAAAGTCATTTCTTTCCAATTTTTTTCATATTTTTTGAATACCTGAGAAGAAAAAGGTTTGTTCTTAGATAATATAAATGAATTGGTGGAGCTGAAGAGAACAAAAACGAACCCTTTATGGTTACAAGTAATCATTTAATCATAAGTGTATCAATTCGATAAATTGGAA
>CADBUH010000264.1 GCA_902797775.1 uncultured Erysipelotrichaceae bacterium
TGGTCACGTTGACTTCACGGCTGAAGTAGAACGTTCCCTACGTGTATTAGATGGTGCGGTCACTGTACTTGACTCAAAAGCAGGTGTAGAACCTCAAACAGAAACTGTTTGGAGACAAGCAACCGATTATCGAGTACCTCGTATTGTCTTCTCTAATAAGATGGATGCGACAGGTGCAGACTTCTTCATGTCCGTAAATTCCATTGGTGATCGTTTAGGTGCGAAAGCAGCTGCGATTCAAATGCCAATTGGTGCAGAACAAAGTTTCCGTGGAATTATTGACCTTGTAACAATGAAGCAAGAAATGTACATGAATGATTTAGGAACCGATATTCAAATCACAGAGATTGATGATCAATTCTTAGATCAAGCAAAAGAAATGCGTCAAACAATGTTAGAGGCAATTGCGGATTATGATGATGATGTCATGATGAAGGTACTTGAGGGTGAAGAACCTACAGAAGAAGAAATTAAACGTGCAATTCGTGCAGGTGTATTAACTTCTGAATTCTTCCCAGTACTATGTGGATCTGCATATAAGAATAAAGGTGTACAACTTTTATTAGATGCTGTAGTAGATTATTTACCTTCTCCAGTAGATGTTCCTGCAATTAAAGGACATCTTGAAGATGGTACAGAAGAAGAAAGACTTCCAGCAGATGATCAACCATTCAGTGCATTAGCATTCAAGGTTGCAACAGACCCATTCGTTGGACGTCTCACATACTTCCGTGTTTATTCTGGTAGTACAACTGCAGGTAGTTATGTATTAAACGCTTCTAAGAATAAGAGAGAACGTTTAGGACGTATCGTACGTATGCACGCAAATCACCGTACAGATATTACAGAAGTATTCGCAGGGGATATCGCAGGTGCAGTAGGATTAAAGAATACTTCTACTGGTGATACACTCTGTGATGAAGATCATCCAATCATTCTTGAATCGATGGTTTTCCCAGAACCAGTTATCCAAATGTCTGTAGAACCTAAAACAAAGGCAGACGGAGAAAAGATGGATAGTGCTTTAGCAAAACTTGCAGAAGAAGATCCAACTTTCCGTACTTATACAGATGAAGAAACTGGACAAACAATCATTGCGGGTGTTGGTGAATTACAATTAGATATCATCATGGACCGTATGAAGAGAGAATTCAAAGTTGAAGCAACTGCAGGTGCTCCACAAGTTGCTTACCGTGAAACAATCCGTCAAAGTGCTGAATGCGAAGGTAAATTCGTACGTCAAACTGGTGGTCATGGTCAATATGGTCACGTTTGGATTCGTTTTGAGCCTAATGAAGGTAAAGGATTTGAATTCGTTGATGCTACTGTAGGTGGTAGCGTTCCAAAAGAGTATATTAAACCTACACAACAAGGTGTTGAAGATGCTCTAGGAAATGGTTTAATTGCAGGATATCCTGTTGTTGATATTAAGGCTACACTATTTGATGGTAGTTACCATGATGTCGACTCTAGTGAACAAGCTTATAAGATTGCTGCTGGTTTAGCACTTAAAGAAGCTGCTAAGAAATGTAATCCAGTTATCTTAGAACCTGTTATGAGAGTAGACGTTACAGCACCTAGTGAGTACCTAGGAGCGGTTATGGGTGATATCGTCAAGAGACGTGGACAAATCCGTCAACAAGAAGAACAAGGTAACGCAATTAAGATTGAAAGTTATGTACCATTATCTGAGATGTTTGGATATGTTACAGACTTACGTTCCTTCACACAAGGACGTGGAACCTATGTTATGCAAACAGATCACTATGAAGAAGTTCCAAAGAATATTTCGAAAGAAATTATTGAGAAAAACGGAACTTCCAATGAGTAACTAATTATTGCAAACATAAAGCGATTATCATAAAATGATATCGGCTAACTTAAAATATTTTAGGAGGAAAAAAGCTATATGGCAAAGGAACAATTTGACCGGTCTTTGGAACATGTTAACATCGGTACTATCGGTCACGTCGACCATGGTAAAACGACGTTAACTGCTGCAATCACAAAGTACCTTTCTGAACACCCAGAAGATGGTAAAGCTGTATTCGAAGCTTACGACAAAATCGATGGTGCTCCAGAAGAAAAAGAACGTGGTATTACAATTAATACTGCTCACGTTGAGTATCAAACTCTAAAGAGACACTATGCACACGTTGACTGCCCAGGCCACGCTGACTATGTTAAAAACATGATTACTGGTGCTGCACAAATGGATGGTGCTATCCTCGTTGTTGCTGGTACTGATGGCGTTATGCCACAAACTCGTGAACA